>NZ_DAIUCK010000005.1:0-40487 GCF_036846205.1 Rhabdothermincola sp.
CCCCCTTCGCCCCCTTCGCCCCCTCCTTCCGAACTGTTCATCGATCCGCGGCCGCCAGACGCGAATCGGTGAACAGAACCGGATCAACCATCGAACTGTTCATCGATCCGCGGCCCACAACCGCGAATCCATGCACAGAACCGGGCTAGGTGGGGCGGCACGCGCGAATCACAACGCTGAAACTTGTCCCTGCTCCTCCGCAGAATCCGGGAAGCCCTCGAGGTGAGGGGCATCGGTGGGCCACCGGCCCCCTGGGAGGAAGGAGCAACCTTGGAACGAGACGACCGAGTGCTGCTGGAGCAGCTCATGGCCGCCATGGCCGCTGGCGATGCCGCAGCCCTCTTCACCTTCGTACCGCAGTTCGGTGGTGCACTTGCCCGCGCCGTGCAAGCTGTCCTGCGCGAGTTCGGCCGGGTCGATCTTCTCAACGACCCCGACGAGTTCGACGGCCTGGTGCAGGAAGCGGCCTTCGTGATCTTCGACCGGGCCGGCGCCTGGAATCCGGCCGGCACCCTGCCGTGGGTGTGGGCGAGGCGGGCGATCCGAGCGGCGATCGTGCGAGCCATCGGGCATCCGACCACCGATCTCGACCTCTGCCAGCTTGACGACGCGGGCCGACCGTGGTCGCTCGCGGCGCAGACCACGGCCGACATCGACCGGGCCGCGCTGCGTGCCCGCCACGCCGACTTCGCCCTGTTCTGCGAGGCGGTCGAACGGGTTGGTTCCCCTCGCGACCAGGCCGTCTACCACGAGTACCTGGCGCAGCAGTCCAATGGCGACCGCAGCCCGGCCACCACGGTCGCCACCCAGTTCGAGCTCAGACCTGATCACGTCCGCCAGATCGTGCATCGGATGAGGGCCGGGCTCCGACGGCTCATCACCACCGATGACCGGTACCGTGAGCTCGACGGGCGAGGATGGCTCGCCGCATGAGCGCCACCACCACGATGCAACCGGAGAGCTGGCCGACCGATGTCACCCGCCTCTGCGAACGGCTCGCGGAGCGGCTCGCCGGGCAAGGGGCTCCCTTCCCCGTGGCGGGGGCCGTTGCGCTGGCCGTTCGGGGTGGAGCGGGCGTCGATCGCAGCCACTTCGCCGGCGAGCTCGGTATCGATCCGGACGAGCTGGCGCGCGCCGAGCGAGGTGAGCTCCCCTTCGAGCAGATCCCCGAGGTCATCCGGCTGATGGCGACCACCGACGCCCGCTTGGACCTCGACCGGCTGCTCGGCCACTGAGGTTCGGTGCCTCCACTAGCATGCGGGTGCCTAGTGGTGGCTGATGGTAAAGGTCAGCGGGATGGCGGAGGAGCACTGGCAGCAGGCGCGGCTGATCCCGACCAGCGGGATCAGCGGCCAGGAAGAAGCAGAGCGGCGCGCGACGTCTGCACTGCTCGCGGTGATGCGCTCCGTGCGCGAGTTCGGCCTGGCCATCATCAAGCCGCTGGGCGCACCCACGGGGCAGATCACCACCTTCATCGAAGTGCCGTTCGAGATCGACGGGCGCTCGGCGTACCCCGACGGCATCATCGAGAGCCGCCGCGGTAACCGCACCTGGACGGCCTTGGTCGAGGTCAAGACCGGGAGCGCGGTCCTCGAGAGACCGCAGCTCGAGGGATACCTCGATGTTGCTCGCGACAACGGCTTCGACGCCGTCCTGACCATCTCCAACCAGATCGCGCCCGCTCCTGGTATCCACCCCGTGGAGGTCGACAAGCGCAAGCTGCGCAGGACCGCGCTGCACCACCTCTCGTGGGCCGAGGTGCTCACAATCGCTGTCCAGCAGCGAGTCCACCGAGGCGTGTCCGACCCCGACCAGGCATGGATCCTGGAGGAACTGATCCGGTACCTCGAACACCCGAAGTCCGGTGCGCTGGATTTCTCCGACATGGGCCCCACGTGGGTACCGGTCCGTGAAGCCGTGGCCAACGGGACGCTACGTGCGAACTCCCCGGGCCTCGCCGAGGTCGTGTCGAGGTGGGATCAGTTGCTCCGATTCGCGGCTCTGCGGCTCGGGCGCGAGCTCGGTGCCGGCGTGCAGGTGCACCTGTCGCGAAAGGAGTCCGCCGACCCCGCTTCGCGCCTTGCGGCCCAGACTCAATCGCTCGTCAGGCACGGTCGCCTGACCGGAGCGCTGCTCATCCCTGACGCCATCGCCCCCGTCGATCTCGTTGCCGACCTACGTGCGGGGAGGGTCACTGTCTCGGTCGACGTTGGTGCGCCCCGAGAAGGTCGGGCCTCCACCCGAGTGAACTGGCTGATCCGGCAGCTGCGCGACGCGCCAGACGACCTTCGCATCGACGCCTTCACGTTCGGGTCCCGTACCTCCACGAGCGAGCTCCTCAAGACGGTGCGAGAACGTCCCCAGACCCTCGTTGAGGACGCTCGCCGGGACTTCCGCATGTTCCGCATCGCGGCCACGACGGCCGCTGGCACCAAGCGCGGGACGGGGCGTGGCTCGTTCATAGAAAGCGTGCTGGCGGCCATCGACGACTTCTACGAGACCGTGGTACAGCAACTGCGGCCGTGGACTCCCCGGGCACCACGACTCCCGGCAGGGGGTCGGACTGCCGCCGAAGAAGCAGGCATCGACCTTGAGCCACCGCCGCGGGATCTGCTCGAGGATGCCGAGCCACACTCCCCCGGCGAGCTACCGCACGACGCGACGCCGCCCGGTGCCGTCACGGCCATCGCCCACCGATGGGGCGGCCCCGACACGGAGCGCGCCCCGCGCGCTCTCCCAACCGACGAGTCCGCGAGTGCGGGCGAATCCAGCGGTGCCCGGTGATGGGCTGGCACACACCTCATGACGGATCGTGCTGCGCGACGGAGTGCGGGGATCATGCCGAGCGGCTGGCCAGGAAGGTCGCCACCTGCTCGACGTAGGCGCCGAGACCATCGAGCACCTCCGGCACCGCTCGGGCCACGAGGTCGAGCGAGATATCCACGTACCGGTGCACAAGGACGTTCCGCAGCCCAGCAGCCGGCGCGAGCTGCTCAGCCAGCTCGACCGGGAGCACGCCTGCGGCTCCCATGGCGAGGAACGACTCGCGCCCCGTCGCCGGTGCCCGCCCCGAGAGCGCGACGGCGACATGGGCGTTGATGTCGATCGCCAGGTCCACGGCCACCTGCAGAAAGCGCTCCGCCGCCGCACGCTCGAGCGGCGCCGCCCCCAGTCGTGCCGCGGTCACGCCCCGCAGAGCGGCGAGCTCATCGAGGGTGTCGCGCAGGAGGCGGAGGCGGCGAGCGATCACGTCGGTGTCGAGTCGGGGCACGTTCACCGCATCGCCTCCACATCGAGCCGCCGGAGCCACTCGGTGTCCCGGCGCTCGGCCAGCGCGGCCATCTGCTCGGTGGCGAACACCCCCGGCGCGTGCTGGAACAGTGGTGTGCCGGTGAGGGCCTCGCTCCGCAACACCGGGTCCGCGCCGTCGAGGATCGCGAGGTCGATGCGGTCGTAGCCGGCGAGCGCGACCAGCCCGTCGAGCAACTCCAACACCCGAGGGCTCCCGAGGAAGCCCACGGCGATATCGAGGTCGTTCGGGTCACCTTCGCCCGACGCGGCACTACCGAACGCGGCGAGCACCCGCACCCCGAGCCGCTCGCAGAGCTCGTCGAGACGGCCATCATCGGCGGCGGCCAGCAACCGATCGAGCGCGGCCCGGGCATCTGGCACAGCCACCTTCGGGAGCGTAGCGGCACGCCGGTCAGGCGTCGCGGAAGCCGATGAGGCGATGGCTGTTGTCGCAATACGGCTTGTTCTCGCTGGCCCCGCAACGACACAGCGCGAGCCGATACTCCTCGGCGAGCGTCTCCCCGCCCGCGCGCTGCAGCCGGACCCGGCCACGCACGAACAGCGGGCCGTTCGGTCGAATCTCGATCGTGGCCGGTTCGTCAGGCTGCTCGTCGGCGATCGCCAGACCTTCGTAGCGCAGTGCGCCCGTGGGACAGGCCCGAATGGTCGCGGCGATCGCCTCCGCCTCGGCCCCCGACAGATCGATCCAGGGGCGGGCAGCGACGTCGAACACCTCCGGCAACTGCCGCAGGCAGATGGCGGTGTGGATGCAACGGGTGGCATCCCAGAAGACCCGGATGTGGTCGTTCTCGTAGGTGCGGGTCACGTCCCGGGTCCGCGGCTCGCCGGCCTGACGAGGATCATCTGCCGTCATCGAGGACCTCCTGTCTCCGCTTCGTCTATCGCCGCCAGGACCCGTTCGGCCACCGAGGCGATCGTGTCGAGCTCCCGCCTGGTGAGCTGATCGACGAACAATCGTCGCACCTCGGCGACGTGTCCGGGAGCGGCGGCTTCGATCTCTCGCCGCCCTCGCGGGGTGACCACGACCCACCAGCCCCGGCGATCGGCCTCACATCGCCGCTTGGTCACCGATCCGCGACGTTGCATGCGAGCCACGTGATGGGAGAGCCGGCTCTGCTCCCAGCCGAGCACCCGAGCGAGGTCCACCAGCCGCATGCGCCCCTCCGGCTCAGCCGTGAGGGCCACGAGCACCACGTAGTCCTGGTAGGACATGCCCGCTTCCTCGGCGAGCTGGCGGGCGAGCGCCGCCGTCAACCGCATCTGCATGAGCTGCAGCGACCGCCAGGCGCGCGCTTCTCGTTCATCCAGCCATCGCACTTCCCCCACGGAGTCACCCTAGTGCCGGGAATAGATGACATCTCAACCAGATTGAATGACATGTCACTATCTCACTCGCACGAGGAGGAACACGACCGATGCAGACTCCGACGCTCCCCACCGAGTTGACCGGCACCTACCGCTTGGATCCCGCCCACAGCACGGTCGGGTTCGTGGCCCGCCACGCGATGATCACCAAGGTCCGCGGCTCGTTCGACCGGGTCGAGGGCACCGGTTACTTCGATGCCAGCTCCCCCACGAACTCCCACCTCGAGCTGACGATCGACGCCGCCAGCGTGAACACGCGCAACGATGACCGCGACGCCCACCTGCGCAGCCCGGACTTCCTCGACGTGGAGCACTTCCCGGAGATTCGCTTCGTGTCCACGGCGGTCGAGCCACTCGACGGCGACCGGTACCGGGTCAGCGGCGATCTCACGATCCGGGACGTCACGCGACCGGTGACCGTCGAATTCACCTACACGGGAGCGACCGTCGACCCGTGGGGGAATCACCGGATCGGCTTCGAGGGTCGCGGGGTGCTCAACCGCAAGGACTGGGGCCTGACCTGGAACACCGTCCTGGAAGCGGGTGGGGTGCTCGTGAGTGAGAAGGTCGAGCTCGAGTTCGAGGTCTCCGCGATCCGCCTCCCCGAGGAGAGCTGAACGGGCCGCCTCGGCTCGCCGGTACCGGTCAGACCTCGAGTTCCCCTGCGAGGTACCGGCGGGCGACATCCACCGCCGCAGCCACGATGACCGGCCCGAGGTCCTTCGCGAACTGGGTGTGGCTCCTCGTGTCGAGCCACGCCGCGTAGGTGGCCATCCGCAAGGCGAACAGCAACGGCAAGCGGGCGAGCTCGTCTTCGCCGAGCGGGCGGACCTCGCGGTAGCCCTCCACCAGCGCGTCCCGCAGCGACGGGTAGTCCTCCCGGGTGGCGATCGACACCAGTGCCGGGGTCAGATCCCACGCGAACCAGCTCTCGCCGCAGTCGTCGAAGTCGAGCAGCGTGAGCCGGTCACCGTCGACCAGCAGGTTCTCGGCCAGGAAGTCGTTGTGGATCAGCCCGTAGCGGTCCGGGTCGCGAGGGAGCCGCGCCAGTTCGGCCATCGCCCGGGCCCGAAGCTCGGCCATCACCGTCCGGTCATCAGCCGCCATCCCCTCCAGCGCCCAGAAGCGTCCCCACACCGCTCGCTCGCCGAGCA
This sequence comes from Rhabdothermincola sp., assembly GCF_036846205.1. NCBI lineage: Bacteria > Bacillati > Actinomycetota > Acidimicrobiia > Acidimicrobiales > Iamiaceae > Rhabdothermincola > Rhabdothermincola sp. The sequence goes on from NZ_DAIUCK010000005.1 coordinate 5,832, forward strand.
GGCCATCGACGTCCCAGGTGATGGTGCTGAAGCCCGCCGGGCGCCGCCAGGTGCGGACCTGCTCGTGCAGCCCGGCCGCGAGCGCACCGATGCGGTGGTACCAGCCCGCCAACTCGTCCCCACCCGCGGCCTGCAGGCGCGAGGAGAGCTGCTCGCCGCCCACCCACTCCAGCACCGAGACCTGCCGGGCCTCGGGCACGGGAGGCCGAGTGGCGACCGTGAACACGTCACCTGCCCGGGTGTCCACCACGTCCGCGGTCTCCACCACCCCCTGCGCCCTGAGGGCGCGCATCCACGCCACCTGGGAGCGGAGCTGGTCGTCGGTGTGGTACCCGGCGCGGTGCACCCGGGCCACGAAGCGACCCCGACCGCTGCGCACCTCGAACACCGCGTTCTCCCGCTCCGCGAGCAGCTCGACCGATTCCAGGGCACCGAGATCCCACGCCCCCAGGGCGTCGATCAGCAGGTCCCGCAGCGCGTCGACCTGTTGCTCGGACGGCAGCTCGTAGAAGCCGCTCACGCCGGCGCCTTCCCGGCCGCGACCTCGTCGCTGGCCGCGGCGAGGGCCCGCTCGAACCGCTCGAGGGACTCGGCGACGAACGCCTCGTCGACGAGCAGGCCGGGCTTCCACTGCAACGCCGAGAGGTCGAATCCGCAGAACATGGCCCACACCCCGGCCTCGAACAGGTGGCGGGCCATCGTGATCCCGCCCCAGGGATGGTCGAAGCGCAGTGCCATCACCACCCCGCGGCGCCGGACCTCGGCCAGGAACGGGTACCGGCGCTGCAGGTCGGCGAAGCCTCGGCCGTAGGCCTCGCTCACCTCGGTGACGTTGGCGAGGGTCGCCGGGTCCGCCGAGAGCTCGAGAGCCCGGCGGGCCACCACCGCCCCCAGCTCCGATCCACCGAAGGTCGACACGTACGCCCACCCGTCCTCGTGCATCCAGCCCGCGGCCCGCTCGTGGAGCAGCACCGCCGCCACCGGGTACAGCCCCCCGGAGAGACCCTTCCCGGTGACCAGGATGTCTGGGACGACCCCGAAGCCCTCGATGGCCCACAGCCCCCCGGTTCGCCCGAGCCCGGTCTGCACCTCGTCGGCGACGAGCATCGTGCCGTGCCGGTCGCACAGCTCTCGCAGGCCTGTGAGGTAGCCGTCGCTCGGCATCAGGAACCCCGCGGTGGCAGGCAGCACCTCGCACAGGAACGCGGCGACGTCGTTCCCCGCCAGTGCCGCCTCGGCCGCATCGAGATCGTCGAACGGCAGCACGGAGAAGTCGCCGCTCTCACTGTGGAACAGCCGCGCTGCCCGGTCGTCGCCCGCCGCGCCCGACAGCCCGCTGCGGCCGTGGAACGCGCCGTCGTAGGCGACGACTCGGCGCCGACCGGTGGCGTGGCGGGCGGAGCGGATGGCGACATCGATCGCCTCACTGCCGCTGGTGCAGAGCACGACCTTGCGCAGCGCGCCCGCCGGTGACGCGTCCGCCAGCGCCTCGGCCAGCAGGCTGCGCGGTTCGGAGGGAAAGTGGTGGTTGCCGATGTCGTAGCGCTCCAGCCCCTCGATCAACGCCGCCACGAGCACCGGATGGCGGTGTCCCAGGTTGAACGTGCCTCCGTTGAGGTGCAGATCCAGCAGCTCCCGACCGTCGAGGTCCCAGAGCCGGTAGCCCTCCCGACGGTCGATGACGAACGACACGCCCATCCGGTCGAAGGACTCGACCCGGTGCGGCATGAGGTAGCGATGCGATCGCCGCAACGTCGCCGCCTTGATCGCACCGGTGCCCGGAGGCGGTTCGTAACCCATCGAGCTCCTCGGTGCTCGGTGCCGGCCTACCGGGGGCGAGTGTACGACCGCGCCGGGTCGGGATCGAATGCGACCCCACCCCGCGGGGACCGCGATCGATCGCGCTACCGGGTGGGCGCGGGCGTCCGGAGATCGATCTCGGTGGGGCGCGTGCGGTCGCGCATCTCGTGGCCGTGGGCGGTGAGGGCCCAGATCACGATCACCCCGAGGGCGATCACCGTGATCGACCAGATCGGGAACGCAGGCAGGAAGAGGAAGTTGGCAACGATGCTCGATGCCGCGAGGACCACACCCACGATGCGGGCGAGGAGGTTCCCGGTCAGCACGCCGAGGCCGGCGAGGAACACCACCGCGCCGATCACCAGGTGGACCCAGCCCCACGCCGTCATGTCGATGTAGAGGCTGCCGCGGTTGGTCCACACGATCCAGTCGTCGTTCACGATGGCGATGAGCCCGGAGAGCCCCTGGAGCGTGCCGGCGATCATCATGATGGTGGCGGCGAAGACGTTCCACCCCATCCAGCCGGTGAACTCCTCGTACTCCTCGACCACTCGGGGAGCCGCCTCGGGCCTCGCTGTGGCCGCCGTCTGCTCTGCTCTGACTTCAGCCATCTCCGGCTCCTTTCGTCCGACGGGAGAGCCACGTTGCTCCCTACCCCCGGGGCGACCATCCCGAGACCCCACGTGAGCGTGGCGGCACCGCTGCAGACGCGCTGGGCAGAGAGGTATCGACGGAGCGTGATCCTGGGGCCAGCAGGACCCCTCCCGACCGAGCAGTCCCGGTGGCTCAGCAGCGGCGCCGCTGATGCTCGTGGGTGCGCCGCCCCGCGCCGGTGGGCGGCATGCCGCTGCCGTCGAGCTCGCGGCACGCCTCCTCCAGATGGGCGATCAGGATGTCCACCTTGTCTCGGCTCATGTCGTTGCGGACCACCACCCGCAGCACGTTCACGTGCTGCGCGTTCGGGGGCAGCGTGTACGCGGGGACGATCCAGCCGTGCTGGCGGAGACGATCCGAGAGGTGGAACTCGTCGAAATCGTGACCCGGCACCAACCGGAAGGTGACCACCGGCTCGGCCAGCCCGGGGTTGAGGACCTGGAAACGGCCGGTGGCCGCGAGCCGCTCGTTCAGGTACCGGGCGTTCGCCAGCATGGTCTCGACGATCGCGGTGTATCCGCGCCGACCGAGCCGCACGAAGTTGTAGTACTGCGCCTGGATCATGGCGCTGCTGCGGGAGAAGTTGAAGGTGAAGGTCGGTTGCTCGCTGCCGAGGTAGTTCACGTTGAACACCAGATCGGACGGCAGGCGTGAACGGTCGCGGAACACCAACCAACCCACCCCGGGGTAGACGAGCCCGTACTTGTGACCCGAAGCGTTGATGGAGACCACCTGCTCGAGACGGAAGTCCCACCGCTCGTCGGGGCGGCTGAACGGCGCGATGAAGCCCCCGCTGGCCGCGTCGACGTGGATGGGAATGTCCAAGCCGCGCCTGGCCTTCAGGTCGAGGAGCACGTCGTTGATCCCGCCGATCGGGTCGTTTTCACCGATGAAGGCCGTGCCCAGCACTGCGCCGACCGCGATGGTGTTCTCGTCCACCCGCTCGGCGACATCGTCGGGGTGGAGCACGAAGTGGTCCGCACGGAGAGGGATCTTCCGCATCTCCACGTCGAAGTAGCGGGCGAACTTGTCCCAGACGATGTGCGTCTCGGCTCCGTACACCACGTTCGGCCGGTCGGCGGGCCGACCCTCGGCCTGCCGGCGGTTCCGCCAGTGGAACTTCGCCGCCAGCAGACCGAGCATGATCGCCTCGGAGCTGCCGATGGTCGCCACCCCGACCGCGTCGTCCAGTGACGGCGCGTGCCAGAGATCGGCGAGCATCCGAGCGCAGATCGTCTCGATCCGCTCCGCGATCGGGTACTCCTCGTGGTCGATGTGGTTGGTGCTCATCGCCTCGTGGATGAGCTGCTCGGCTTCGGGCTCCATCCACGTGGTGACGAACGACGCGAGGTTCATCGACGGCTGCCCGTCGACCCGCAGGCCGAGGTGGATCAGCTCGTACGCATCTCGGGCATCCATGCCCTCGTCGGGGAAACGATCACGGGGCAGTGGTTGCGCGAAGTAGCGCGTGCCGGGGACACCGTCCGTACCGCCTTCGGGTGCAACCATCGTCGCTCCTCGCATCCGTCGGCGGCCACGCCGCCCCCACCCATCGGGATCTCCCGCTGGGGCGCCGGTAGCGTACCGCCCGCAACCATGCGGACCGCTCGTAACTCGACCCCTGGTACCTCCTCGATGGGAAGCGCATCGCTCGACGAACGACGTGAGATGGGGCGCGCCGCCCGGGCGGTCGCGCCCCGTTCCTCGCACGCCCAGTGGGTCACCCCGGACGGTCGGCCCGACCCGATCGCCGTCATCGACGGGCAGAACCACTCCCGGCTCGCGTTCCTGGTGCCGGTACGCCACCAGCGCATGGGGGCCAACCCCTTCGCCTTCTACCGGGGCGCGGCGGCGATCATGGCCGGCGATCTGGCCTCGACCCCGGTGAGCGGCCTCACCGTGCAGCTCGGCGGCGACGCGCACCTGTCCAACTTCGGTGCGTACGCCTCACCCGAACGCCACCTCGTCGTCGATGCGAACGACTTCGACGAGACGCTCCGTGGCCCCTGGGAGTGGGATCTGAAGCGTCTGGCAACCAGCTTCACGATCGCCGGGCAGTACCTCGGCTTCCCGGCCGAGGTCACCAGGCGGGCCACCGCCCGGGTGACCCGGGCCTACCGCCAGGCGATGGCCGAGTACGCGGAGATGGGGTTCCTCGACCTGTGGTACCAGACGCTGCGGGTGGAGGACCTGACTACCACCGCTGGTGTGACCGCAGACGAGCTCGCCATGCGGATCGAGCGCTTCCAGCGGCGGGCCATGCACCGGACGAGCCTGCAGGCGGTCGGCAAGCTCACCGAGATCGTCGACGGCCAGCCTCGAATCGCTCACCGGCCACCGGTGCTGTTCTCGTTGCGTGACGCCCCGCTGGGCTACGACCAGGACGTCCTGCGTGAGGTCACGCTGTCCGCGTTCGCCGACTACCTCGACACCCTCGACGATGCTCGCCATCACCTCGTCGCCCGCTACGAGGTGATCGATATCGGGGTGAAAGTGGTCGGGGTGGGCAGCGTGGGCACCCGCTGCCTGATCCTGCTGCTGCGCGGCCGCGACGAGCACGATCCGCTCCTACTGCAAGCCAAGGAGGCTGGTCCGTCGGTGCTCGAGGCCCACCTCGGCCCGAGCCCCTACCCCAACCACGGTCAACGGGTCGTGGAGGGGCAGCGGCTGGTACAAGCGCAGTCCGACCCCTTCCTCGGCTGGACCTCCGAGCACATCGGGGGCCACCACTACTACGTGCGCCAGCTCAGGGATTGGAAGGGGACGGTCGACATCGAGGGCACGACGCCCGACCAGCTGAGCTTCTACGCGCACCTGTGCGGACGCATCCTCGCCCGAGGGCATGCCCGCTCCGGTGATCCGGTGGCGATCAGCTCGTATCTCGGGAGAGGCGCCACGTTCGACCGGGCGATCACCGCCTTCGCCGAGGCCTACGCCGCGCAGAACCTCGAAGACTACGAGCGGTTCCTCGAGGCCATCGTCTCGGGCCGCCTGCCCACAACTGTCGAGACCACAGATCTCCGTGGATCGCCATGACCGATCTCAACGGCGTCGAGCAGGACCGCACCGACGACCGTGACGAGAGCGACGAACCGTCGGCCATCAGGATCGTCGAAGCGGTCCTGCTCGCCACCGTCACCTTGCTCGCCGCATGGTCCGGTTTCGCGGCTGCGAAGTGGAGCACCGAGTCACGCCTCGCGCTGGCCCGAGCCTCCACCGCGAGGACCGAAGCCAACGACGCCGACCTCCGGGCCCTCGAAGCACGCAACTTCGACGGTCTCACCTTCAACGCCTGGTTCGGGGCGTGGGCCCGGTCCGACACCGAGGCCATGGCCTTGGCGGTCAAGCGGTTCCGGCCCGAGTTCCGGGTGGCCTTCGACGCCTGGCTCGCGACCGACCCGGCGAACAACCCGAACGCGCCACCGGGCCCCACCTACATGCCCGAGTACGCCCAGCCGGACCGCGATCGCAGCACCGAGCTGTCACGTACCGCCGACGAGCTCTACGCGCACGGGGCGGAAGCGGGCGGCACCAGTGACGACTACGTGCGCATCACGGTGCTGTTGGCATCGGTGCTGTTCCTCGTGGGCATCAGCAGCCACTTCCACCTGCGAGCGGCCCGCTACGGCCTGGTCGGGTTGAGTGCAGCGGTGCTGGCCTGGTCGACGGTGCTGCTGGTCCTCGCTCCGAAACCTCCCGTGTGAGGCCGGCCCTCAGCCCATCATGCCCACCCCACCTGCGGCGCCGCCGGCTGGCCGATCGCTACGAGGGGGGCGGCGGCAGCGGCGACGACAGCTCCCCCGGGGAGGTCCAGGAGTGGAGCACCTGGCGGTAGTTCGCCCGCTCGAACGCCGACGGATCGGCGCTGGCGGCGTAGCTCATGCTTCCCCGCAGCTGCCCGACGCTCGCGTACCCGTGGTCGTCGAGCCAGCGGCGCAGCTCACCGATCACGGTCGACACATGACCCGGCCCGTGGCGCAACACCGCCGAGGTCATCATGGCGACGTCCGCCCCAGCGGCGACGGCCTTGGCCACGTCCTGGCCCGAGGCGATCCCGCTGGTCGCGGCGAGCGAGGTGTCCGGCAGGAGAGGACGGAGGATCGCGATCCATCGCAGCGGCAGCCGCAGCTCCCAGCGGGACGAGAGCTCCACCCGGGGCACCACGTCCAGCGCCTCGAGATCGATGTCGGGCTGGTAGAAGCGGTTGAACAGCACCAGCCCGTCCGCCCCGGCTCCCACCACCTGGCGAGCCATGTGAGCCATGGACGAGAAGTACGGGCTGAGCTTCACCGCCAGCGGCACCTCCACGGCGCGGCGGACGTCGGCCACCACCCCGAGCAGCTCGGCCTCGACCTCGACCCCGGAGCGTTCGGGATCGGCGGCCACCGTGTAGAGGTTGAGCTCGATGGCGTCGGCCCCCGCGCTCGCCAGCCGGCCGGCGTGGCGGACCCACCCGCCCCTGGTGTCCGCGTTGAGGCTGGCGACGATCGGGACCGCGACCGCGCCCTTCAGCTCGGCGAGGCAGGCCACGTAGCGGTCGGCGGCGTTGACCAGCTCCGGGACGGAGGGGAAGTAGGTGGCGGCCTCGGAGAAGTGCTCGGCGCCGGCCTCGAGCGCCCGGGTGAGCTCGAGCTCCTCCTGGAGGATCTCCTCCTCGAACAGCGACGGCATCACCACCGCCGCTGCACCCGCGTCGACGAGTGCTCGCACCGTCTCCACGTCACCGGTGAGCGGGCTTGCCGACGCGACGACCGGCGACGACAGCTCCAGCCCCAGATAGCGGGTCGCCAGATCCGCGCTCACTGCTCCATCTCCTCGTCACGCTCCTCGTCTTGCTTCTCACGACCGCTGGGGTGTGGCACGGTGCGCTCCAGACCCGCGAGCTGGCCGTAGTACCGCCATCGCTCGTCCACGTCCGCCTGCAGCAGCTCCGCCAGCTCGCGAGCGCGCCGGGGGTCGGTGCGGCGCAGGACGGCGAACCGGGCCTCGGTCTCCACGAAGTCGGCCACCGGGATCGACGGCGCCTTGGAGTCGAGGCTGAAGGGGTGACCATGCTCGGCCTCCGAGGGGCGGAACCGGTACAGTGGCCAGTACCCCGAACGCACCGCGTCCTTCTGATGGGTCATCGACTTCGACATGTCGATGCCGTGCGCGATGCACGTGGAGTAGGCGATCACCAACGACGGCCCCGGCCAGGCGTCGGCTTCCAGCAGCGCCTTGGTGGCCTGCAGGTCGTTGGCTCCCATCGCGATCTGGGCGACGTAGACGTTCCCGTACTCGCGCCCCACCGCACCGAGGTCCTTCTTGCCCACGCCCTTGCCGGCAGAGGCGAACTTGGCCACCGCGGAGCGGGGGGTCGCCTTGGAAGCCTGGCCACCGGTGTTCGAGTACACCTCGGTGTCGAGGACGAGGATGTTCACGTCCCGCCCGGTCGACAGCACGTGGTCCAGACCGCCGAAGCCGATGTCGTAGGCCCAACCGTCGCCGCCCACGATCCACACCCCCTGCCGTGTGAGCACGTCCGCGAGCGACAGCAGTTGGGCCGCCGCGGCCCGCTCACCCGAGCTCGAGGCGACGATCGCCTCGAGCATCGCTCGAAGTCGCGCCACCCGCTCCCGCTGGGCGACCAGCTCGTCCTCGGTCGCTTGCCGCCCGTCGAGGATGGCTTCGACCAGCTCAGAACCGAGCTGGGGCGCCAGGCGGCGAAGCAGCAGCCGGGCCTGCCGCTGCTGGGCCTCCAGCCCGACCCGCATGCCGAGCCCGAACTCGGCGTTGTCCTCGAACAGCGAGTTGCTCCACGCCGGGCCTCGCCCCTCGTGGTTCATCGCCCATGGTGTCGTGGGCAGGTTCCCGCCGTAGATCGACGAGCAACCCGTGGCGTTGGCGATCAGGACCCGGTCGCCGAAGAGCTGGCTCACGAGCTTCAGGTACGGCGTCTCACCGCAGCCCGCGCAGGCACCCGAGAACTCGAAGAGCGGCTCGAGAACCTGTGACCCCTTCACCGAGTCGTGGGCGAGCAGGCTGCGGTCGACCGGTGGGATCGACGAGAAGTACGCCCAGCGCACCCGCTCGACGTCGCGGTGTGCGGTCACCGGCTCCATGTTGATGGCCTTGTGCCGGACTTCGGTCTTCGACTTGGCGGGACACACGTCGACGCACACTCCACAGCCGGTGCAGTCGTCGGGTGCCACCTGGATGGTGAGACGGAAGCCTTCGAGCTCCCTTGACCGGAACGGCTTGGACAGGAACTGCGGCGGCGCCCCGTCGAGCGCGTCCGGCTCGAAGATCTTCATGCGGATGGTGGCGTGGGGGCAGACGATGGCGCACGTGCCGCAGTCGATGCACACCTCGGGGTCCCAGATCGGGATCTCCTTGGCGATCGCCCGCTTCTCGTACCTGGCGGTACCGGAGGGGAACCGGCCGTCGGCGGGTAGCGCCGAGACCGGCAGCAGGTCACCGTCGCCGGCCAGCAACACCGAGGTCACCCGCTTGACGAAGTCCGGGGCGTCATCGGGGATCCGTCGGAGGTCAGGGTGGACGCTGGTGGCGAGCTGGGGCAGCTCGACCCGCTGCAGCCCGGCCAGGGAGCGGTCGATGGCAGCGAAGTTCCGCTCCACGAGGGCGGGACTCCGCCGAGCGTAGGTCTGCTCGATCGACGCCTTGATGCGGGCCATCGCCTCGTCAGGTGGGAGCACCCCGGCGAGCTGGAAGAAGCAGGGCTGCATGACCGTGTTGATGCGGTTGCCCATCCCGGCTTCGGCCGCGATCCGGTCGGCGGCGACGATCCAGAAGCTGATCTGTTTGTCGATGAGTTGCTGTTGCACGCCATGTGGGAGCCGATCCCACACCTCGTCGGCGGGGAAGGGACTGTTGAGCAGGAACGTGGCCCCGGGCTTGGCGAGCTCGAGCACCTTCATCCGCTCGAGCAGGCCGAACTGGTGGCACGCCACGAAGTCGGCCTGGTCGATCAGGTAGGTGGAGTGGATCGGCTCAGGACCGAAGCGCAGGTGCGACACCGTCACCGAGCCTGATTTCTTCGAGTCGTAGACGAAGTAGCCCTGCGCGAACAGGTCCGTGGATTCACCGATGATCTTGACGGAGGACTTGTTCGCCCCCACGGTTCCGTCGGAACCGAGTCCGAAGAAGACCGCCTGCACCTCGCCGGCGGGCCGAGTCACCGCGAACGTCTCGTCGGGTCGAACACTCAGCCCGGTCACGTCGTCGTAGATGCCCACGGTGAGCTCGCGGCGAGGTCGAGGCAGAGCGAGCTCGTCGAAGACCCCCTTCACCATGGCCGGCGTGAGCTCCTTGGACGAAAGCCCGTAGCGGCCACCGACGACCTCCGGTGTCACCGCGAACGGCGGCAGCTCGCCTCCCATGGCCTCGTCGAGCGCGACCCGGACGTCGAGGTACAGCGGCTCGCCGACCGACCCGGGCTCCTTGGTGCGATCGAGCACCCCGATCACCCGGCACGTCGGCGGAAGGGCTCGCACCAGTGCCTCGGCGGGGAAGGGCCGGTAGAGGCGCAGGGTCACCATCCCTACCCGCTCGCCGGTGGCCGTCATCTCGTCCACCGTCTCGGCCACCGCGCCCGCTGCGGAACCCATCACGACGATCACCCGCTGCGCGTCAGGTGCCCCCCGGTACTCGGCCAGCGAGTAGTGCCGGCCGGTGCGGACGGCGAGCTGGTCGAACACCTCCTGCACGATGCCGGGCACCGCTCCGTAAAAGGGGTTGGCAGCCTCACGGGCCTGGAAGAAGACGTCAGGGTTCTGCGCGGTGCCCCGCACGTCGGGCCGCTCCGGTGACATCCCCCGCAGCCGGAACGCGACGAGGTCCTCCTCCCGGACCAGTGTCCGCAGGTCGTCCTCGCCGAGCGGCTCGATGGTCGCCATCTCGTGGCTGGTGCGGAACCCGTCGAAGAAGTGCAGGAACGGCACTCGGGAACGCAGTGTGGCGGCGTGGGCCACCAGCGCGAAGTCGTGCGCTTCCTGCACCGACGACGCGCACAGCATCGCCCACCCCGTGGTGCGGGCGTGCATCACGTCGGAGTGGTCCCCGAAGATCGACAAAGCATGGGTGGCGATGGTCCGGGCCGCGACGTGGATGACCGCGGGTGTGAGCTCACCGGCGATCTTGAACATGTTGGGGATCATGAGCAGCAATCCCTGTGAGGCGGTGAACGTGGTGGCCAACGCGCCCTTGGCCAGCGCGCCGTGCAAGGCCCCTGCCGCGCCGCCCTCCGACTGCATCTCCACGACGTCGGGAACCACGCCCCACAGGTTCGGCCGGCCGGCGGCCGCCCAGTCGTCCGCATGTTCGCCCATCGGGGAGGCGGGGGTGATCGGGTAGATGGCGATGACCTCGCTCAACGCGTACGCGACCCTCGCCGCGGCCTCGTTGCCATCCACGCAGATCCTTTGCGATGCCATGGGTCAACAGTGACGGGTAACAGGACGTCACACCAGGGGCGGTCGTCATCTCCTGGTCCCGATACCGGCCGTCCTGCGGAGCCGAGCCGCAATTAGGGTGAAGCGACTCGACCACCCCATGCAGCCGAGCTAAGAGCCCGCAGGGACGCCGATGACCATCTCCACCTTCCAGGACGCGCGAGCGGCCGTGGCCGCAGGACTCCCCGTAGAGAACGCGGCGCGAGAGCTGGTGGGCGGCATGACCGCCGACGAGCGACTGTGGTGCCTCGACGGCGATGCACCGACCTGGGCCGGTCTGACCTTCCTCGGTCAGGGGGGCTACCACCAGGCGCCGTTCGTGGCGGCGCGGGTCGACCGGGTGGGTCTCCCCGGTCTGGCCTTCGCCGACGGGCCGCGAGGCTGCGTGGTGGGCAATGCCACCTGCTTCCCGGTGCCGATGGCCCGCGGCGCCACCTGGGATCCGGACCTGGAGGAACGGGTGGGTGACGCGATCGGCCGGGAGCTCCGGGCAGTCGGGGCGAACCTCACCGGCGCGGTGTGCGTGAACCTCCTGCGCCACCCGGCGTGGGGTCGAGCCCAGGAGACCTACGGCGAGGACCCCCACCACGTCGGTGAGATGGGCGCGGCGCTGACCCGCGGCCTGCAGCGGCACGTGATGGCCTGCGTGAAGCACTTCGCCTGCAACTCGATGGAGAACGCCCGCTTCTCGGTCGACATCGAGGTGGACGAGGTGGCGTTGCACGAGGTCTTCCTGGCCGCGTTCCGCCGGATCGTCGACGAGGGGGTGGCCGCGGTCATGTCCGCGTACAACTCGGTGAACGGCGCCTGGTGCGGCCAGAACCGTGCGCTGCTCACCGGCGTGCTCCGCCAGGAGTGGGGCTTCGACGGGTTCGTGATCAGCGACTGGATCTTCGGGCTGCGCGACGCGGCCGCGTCCCTCGATGCGGGCCTCGACGTCGAGATGCCGTATCGCATGGTGCGCGCCCAGCACCTGCCGGCGGCCCTCGAGCGGGGTGAAGTGTCGTGGTCCGCGGTCGACGACTCGGTGGCCCGCGTCGTCGCCACGCTGCTGCGCTTCGACGGGGTGCTCTCGAAACCCGCTCCGGGCCCCGAGGTCCTCGGATCGCCGGAGCACCGCGCACTGGCCCGTGAGGTCGCGGCCCGATCGGTGGTGCTCCTGCGGAACGAACCGGTCGGGGCACAACCCGTGCTCCCCCTCGCCTCCGAAGGGCTCCGGCTGGCGGTGCTCGGCCGGCTCGCCGGCACCGTGAACCTCGGCGACGGAGGGTCCAGCGACGTGTGGGACCTGGACTGCCAGACGGTGCTCGACGGCCTGCGGGCCGCGGTGGTCGGCGGCGAGATCCTCCACGATGACGGTCGCGACCCGGCCCGGGCGGCAGCGTTGGCCGCCGGCGCCGACGCGGCACTGGTGGTCGTCGGTTACACCTACCTCGACGAGGGCGAGTACATCGGACCGACCGATCCCGCTCTCCGCGGGCTGTTCCCGCCGGACGACGACCCGGAGCTGGTGGAGCGCTACCACGCCTCCCTCGAGCCACGCCTCCCGACAATCGAGCCGGAGCGGCTCGGCGACCGCCCAGGAGGTTTCGCCACCGGCGGTGACCGCTCCTCGCTGCGACTGCATCCCTCGGATGTGGCGCTCATCCGGGCGGCCGCTCAGGCCAACCCGCGAACGGTGGTGGCCATCCAGGCCGGTAGCGCCGTGCTCACCAGCGAGTGGATCGATGAGGTCCCGGCGGTGGTGCAGGCCTGGTACGGCGGCTGCCGGGCTGGCCCGGGACTGGCCGACGTGCTGCTCGGCGCCGTGAACCCCTCGGCCCGGCTGCCGTTCAGCGTGCCGGTGGACGAGGCCGACCTGCCGCCCTTCGATCGCGACGCCACCCGCTTCCGCTACGACCGGTGGCACGGGTGGTGGCACCTGGATCGGCAGGGCACCCGCCCGGCGTTCCCGTTCGGGTTCGGTCTCTCCTACACCACCTTCGCCCTCACCGGCGTGGAGGTCATCGTGAAGCCTGGCCTCCTCGTGGTGAGCGGGCAGGTCCGCAACACCGGCAGGCGCGACGGGGCGGAGGTCGTGCAGGTCTACGCGTCGCTTCCCGATCCCGACGCACCCGCCCGGCTGGCCGGGTTCACCCGGGTCGAGGTGCCCGCCGGCAGCACGGCACACTTCCAGGTGCGGGTGCCGACCAGCCGCCTGGCCACCCGTGACCCGGTGCGCCACGGGTGGCGACCAGCAGCCGGGCGCCACCACCTCGCCGTGGGTCGCCACGCCGGCGATCCCGGCGCGTGGACCTTCGAGGTCGACCTGTAGCAGCTCGACCTCGACCGGCCGGCGGTACCCACCGCCGGATGGGTCGGCTCAGCTCGCGAGGCGGGCGGCCAACAGCGCTTTGGCCTGCTCGGCGCCCTTGCGGCTCTCGTGCTGGGCCTTCCGGAACAGCTCCGCCAGCTCCTGGTCACCTTCGCGCTCGGCGTCGGCGATGTAGACCTCGAGCCGCAGGACGTTGCGAAGGCAGGTCTCTGCGAACCAGATGAGGTCGTAGTCCTTGTCCTTCGTGCCGGTGATCTCCCCGAGCTCGGGATGGGTCATGACCATGGGATGCTCCTCCTCTCGGCTGAGATGGGCCCGCACTCGCGGGCACGAGCAGCTCCCTACCCCGCCTCGGGCCGCGCTGCCACCGCGGCCGCGAAACGCTCGGCGACCGTGGTCCAGCCATCGAGGTCGAACGGTGTGCTCGTGTCGATCTCGGCCAGCACCTGCCCAAGGGTGAAGGCCAGCACGAACTGGGCCAGTGACCGAGGGTCCAGTGAGGGGTCGATCAGGCCCCGCTCCTGCCCTCGCCGAAGGATCGCCGCGAACCGGTCGGTGATGCGGGCCTGCTCCTCACCGATGGCCCGAGCCAGCGCGGGCCGGGCCCGGCTGGCCCCGATGATCTCGATTCGTTGCATGCGCAGGGGAGCTCGGGACGGGTGCCCCGCCGCCCGGGTCAGCCGCTGGAGGGATTCCACGAACTCCGCCGGGGTGGAGACGCTGCGTATGAGGCGCTCCATCTGGTCCAGGTCCTCGTCGAGGGCGCCGAGGAACTGGGCGGCCCGGACCGCCACCACCAACCCCTCCCGGTTGCCGAAGTAGCGGTAGATGGTGCCCACCGACACCCCGGCGGCCTGGGCCACGTCCTCCACCCGCAGCGCCGCTTCCCCGTGCTCGTCGATCGCCTGGGTGGCCACCTGCAGCACCCGCTGTCTGGTGGCCAGTCCTCGACGGCGTTTCGGGGCGTGCGCGCCCACATCGGGGGCGATCACTGCGCCGACCATCGAGCGTGGTGGCGAAGGGCAGCGGACCGCTGGTGGCAACTCCCCGGCAGCGGCATCGTGTCGATCACCCGATACTCCGTAGCAGGTCCGAACGGCCCACGTCATATCACTCTTAGTGGCTACGTACGCACTTTCTGTCACTCAAGCGCGGGCGACCCAACCACACCCAACCCGTGGCAGGCTGCGATGCTCTGGTGCGGTTCACCCCGAAGCTGCAGCCCGGTGCAGCCGAAACCGAGTAGACGAGGCCCACGATGCGCACCCGAGCAGAACGGCGGGCGCTCGCCAGCCAGACCCTCGAGATCCAGCGACTGGGGTGGCTCGGCGAGCGACCGGAACGGGGGGGACGTGCCTCCTGACGGCCCAGGTTCCCCCGCGATGGGAGGCGCTGAGGGACCCGATCGACGGGTCGAGTCCGTGCTTCTCGCCAGCGACCGGCTGGTGGCCACCGAGCCGGTGGCCTCGGCCGCAGCGGCCCTCGCCGCGGCGGGTGTGCCGGTGGTGTCGATCCCGCCCCTCCCCCACGGCGAGCCGTCGGCCGCATGGCAGGCCGCGCTCCAGCGGCTCTGGGAGGCCGGCATCTCTCCGGGCGCGGTGCTGGTGGTGACACACGACGACCAGGCTGGCCTGCGGGTAGGGACCGCGACGATGGGACCAGGATCCGCCACCGCGCTGGCGCTCTCCCCGTTGGAGGATCTCGACGCGTTGGCGCGCCTGCTCGCGACCCAGATCGAGCTCCGCCAGCGCGGCGAGCCCCCCGGAGCCAGCGCGCCCGCGGGCTGGATGCTCACCTTCGACGGTATCGACCCCGACACCGAGCGGGCCCGCGCCGCCCAGCTGACCACCGCCGCCGGCCGGATCGGTTGGAACGGCGCGCCCTCGCTCGCTGAGTCCCAGGTGACGGCGATGGTGCTCGCGGCCGGCGTCTACGACGGGCAGGGCGCGGACACCCACCTGCTGCCCGGGCCCGTCCCGGGAGTGTCCCCCACCGAGGCGAACAGCGAGACCCGCGCCCGGCGGGTGCTCGACCTGCGTGGCGGGCTGGTGCACGAGACCTTCGAGCTCAACGGCCTCATCACCCGAGTGGTGCGGTTCGCGTCGCTGGCCCGACCGGGCCTGCTGGTGCGGCGGGCGGAATGGACCCGGGCCTGCCCGCCGCCGACCCGCCCGTTGGCCGCGCCGGTCGGCGAGCTGGTCTCCGATGAGGGCACGACGGCCGACAGCAGGTGGCAGCGCACCCGATCCGGCACGCTCGGAGGGGGCATCGTGGCCGCGGTCGCCACCACCAGATGGCCCTCCGGCGATCCTGCCTCCGGCACTCCTCCCGGCGACCGTCCGGTCGTCGAGGATCAGTTCACCGCGTACGTCGCCGACCCGTCCGCCCCACCCGACCCCGAGCACGCAACCAGCCTGGCGCGCCAGGCGGAGCTGCTCGGATTCGATCACCTACTGGCCGAGCACCGCCAGCAGTGGGCGCATCGATGGGCCGACGCGGACGTGGTGATCGAAGGCGACGACGAGCTCCAGCTGGCCACTCGGTTCGCCCTGTTCCACCTGATGAGCTCGGTGAGCGACGAGGGCGAGGCGGCCGTCGGGGCCCGGGGGCTCACGGGCACGGGCTACCGGGGTCACGTGTTCTGGGACGCAGACGTCTTCGTGCTCCCCTTCCTCGCGGCCACCCACCCGCCCTCGGCGAGAGCGATGCTGGAGTACCGGGTGCGGCGACTGCCCGCGGCTCTGGCCACCGCCCGGTCGCTGGGGCGCCGAGGGGCCCGCTTCCCCTGGGAGTCGGCTCACGACGGCCGGGACGTCACCCCCCGATCGGCTCGCGATCGTGCCGGCCGCTTCGTCGCCATCCGCACCGGTCAGCTCGAGGAGCACATCGTCGCCGACGTGGCCTGGGCGGCAGACACCTACGTGGCATGGACGGGCGATGTTGAGTTCCAGCGCGGGCCTGGCCTGGAACTGCTCGTCGAGACAGCTCGCTACTGGGCCTCGCGGGTGCGCATCGATCCCGACGGGGCCGCGCACATCGACGGGGTCATCGGACCGGACGAGTACCACGAATGCGTCGACGACAACGCGTTCACGAACGTCATGGCCCGCTGGAACCTGCGCCGAGCCGCGGAGCTGGTCGAGGCCGTGGCGACCGAGCGCGACCTCGGGGTCAGATCAGAGGAGTGGCACCGCTGGCGAGATCTCGCGGAGGCACTCGTGGACGGTTACAACCCCGAGACGAGGATCTACGAGCAGTTCCGCGGCTTCTCTCAGCTCGAGCCGCTGGTGATGGCCGAGATCGCTCCCCGTCGCCCGATCGCCGCCGACCTGCTGCTCGGCCCGGAACGGGTCCACCAGGCCCAGGTCGTCAAGCAGGCCGACGTGCTCATGCTCCACCATCTCGTGCCCGAGGAGCTCCGGCCGGGCACGTTGGAGCCGAACCTGCGGTTCTACGAGCCCCGAACCGCACACGGCAGCTCGCTGTCGCCCGCGATCCACGCCGCGCTGTTCGCCCGGGCCGGAGATCTCGAGCAGGCCTACGAGGCGCTGCGGATCGCCAGCAGAGTCGACCTCGATGACCTGACCGGCACCACCGGTGGCGGGCTGCACCTCGCGACGATGGGTGGCCTCTGGCAGGCGCTGGTCCAAGGCTTCGCCGGCATACGGCCCCGGGAGGGGCGGCTCCAGGTCGACCCGGTGCTCCCGCCCCGGTGGTCCGGGCTCGAGGTCACCGCCCGGTTCCACGGCAGCCGGGTCATGGTGCGCTGCACTGGCGAGGATCTGCGTATCAGTGCCGAGCGCCCGATCGAGGTGCTCGTCGATGGCGAACCCTGGCGAGCGGGACCGGAGGGACGGTCCTTCCGCCGGAAGGGGAGCCTCTGGGAGGCGAGCCGATGACGAAGCTGATCGCGGCAATCGACAACTCGGTGGCCGCGCGACCGGTGTGCGCCATGGCGCTGGCGGTCGCGCCGGTGGTCGGGTCCGACATCGAGTGCGTGCACGTGGTCGAAGACGGCTTCCAGACTGCCCAGGCCGTGGCCGAGGCGGCGGGGCTGCCGCTTCGGCTACTGGAGGACGACTCACTCGAGGCGCTCGCAGGGGTCGCAGACGAGCCTGACGTGGTGGCGATGCTGCTCGGCGCGCACAGCCATCCGGGCACCCGCCGGGGTGTCGGACACCTTCCCCTGGCGCTGGCCAGTGGGACGGACAACCCGGTCATCGTGGTGCCCCCGACCGCGCACCCTCCGGAGCGGGTGAGCCGGGTGCTCGTGGCTATGAAGGGAACGCCGACCAAACCGGTGGATCTCCGCCGGGCGATCGAGCTGGCGACGGCCAGTGGCCTCGACATCACCGTGGTGCACGTCGACGACGAGAGCACCATTCCCCCCTTCTGTGATCAGGTCCAGCACGACACCGACGTGTACGCGGCAGAGTTCTTCGCCCGGAACCTGCCGAGTGCGATCCACGCCCGCCTGGAGCTGCGGGTCGGATCACCGGTAGAGGAGATCCTCGACGTCGCCCGCTCGGTCGGCGCCGAGCTCCTGGCGGTGGGATGGCCGCGCCGCGCCGGGCCTGGTCATGGCGAGGTGGCCCGGGAGATCCTCGAGCGGAGCGAGACCCCGGTGCTGCTCGTCGGGACCCGCTGACCGCCATCACTTCGCCACCGGGATCCGACGCTCCGGTCAGACGGAAGCCTGGTCGATCGGGGGTCCGCCACTGATGATGGCCTCGAGCGCTGCTTGATCCGGGTGAGGGGGCGGCACCGTGTCGGGGAGGGCGGCGAGCTGCGCCATCGCCGTCGGCACCGCGGTGCCGTCGACCGTCGGGGTGTGGGCGCCGGCGATGACCTCGATGTCGAGCTCCTCGAGCCGCCGGACAGTGGCAACGAACGCACCGCGGTCGACCATCGACAGCCAGGGCGCGAGGGCGTGATGGTGGAACATCGCCATGCCCTCGGCCCACATCTGCGCCGGCAGCTCACCGGCTCGGTCGACCGGCACCGCGGGCATCGGGGTGGCGAAGCAGTCCGATGCCCAGTAGACGTGCGTGCTCGGGTCGTACAGCCCGCGGGTGGCGGGTGAGTCGTAGACGGGAGGCGCCACCGCGTGCATCACACGGTCGCCGGCATCGAACGTGCCGCCGTCATCGACCCAGCGGAGCCGGGCCGCGGGGATCCCGAACGCGTTGCCCATCCGCTCGCTGCCGGCCCAGGTGGACACCACCGTGGCCTTCGGGCACCGCTCGAGAACCTGCGCCAGGTTGCCGGTGTGGTCCTCGTCGTCGTGGGAGATGAAGACCCAGCGGACGTCGCCGGGATCGACCAGCGAGAACGTGTCCTCGAGCCAGCTCTCGCGCCCGGCGATGGTGCCCGTGTCCACGAGCACCGGCTCGGCGGCTCGGATCACGAGTGAGTTGAGCGAGACCGACAGCGGCGCGCCCAGCGCCCGCTGGGCGCAGCGCACCACGAAGGTCTCGGGAGCGATCTGGAGCGGCTCCTGGTGGATCGGTTCGAACGGTTCGTATGCCATGGCGGGACCGTACGGTGGACCGGCCGGGGCGACCATCCCCGAGCCCCGGGGATCGTCCCGGCGGATCGGGGGACGCACCCCCTACAGACGGGGGATGGCGTGAGGTCCGGCGGGAGCCTACGGTGCCGGCGATGAGCGTCGAGCGGTTCACCCGGGCACGTGACCTGTTGCTCGCCGCCGATCGCTCGGATGCCGGGTTCGACGTGATCGCGGCGGAGATCGTGCGGGCGTTCCATCTGATCACCACCTTCTCGTGGTGCGCGGTCCTGACCACCGATCCCGACACGTTCCTGCCGAGCGGCGGGGTGATCGAAGGGTTCCCACCCGAGGCGTGCACGCCGTTCTGGGACAACGAGCTGCTCGACCCCGACTTCAACAAGTTCAACGTGCTGGCCCGCAGCACGGACCCGGTGGCGACGCTGGCCGATGCCGTGGACGGCGCGCTGGAGCGCAGCCCCCGGTTCCGGGACGTGTACGCCCCGCTGGGCGCGGCGGACGAGCTGCGGGTGGTCTTCGGATCGGAGCGGTCCTGCGTCGCCATCGGTGCGTTCGTCCGAGCGGAGCGCGACGGGACCTTCACCCGCGCCGAGCTCGACGACGTCCGCAGGCTGGTCCCCATCGTCACCGCGGTGCTGCGCCGCGCGGTCGGCCGGTTCCATGCCCGCGCCAGCGAGATGGCACCCGTGGTGGTGATGCTCGACGTCGACGGCGAGGTGGCACACATGAGCGTGGGTGCACGGCAGGTGCTCGCCGAGCTGGCCCAGGAGGTCGAGCCGTCGGAGGTCCCGACCAGTGTGCGTGCCGCGGCCACCCGGGCTCGATGGGCCCGCACCCCGACGAACCTGGTCACCCGGGTGCGCGGCCGCAGCGGCGAGTGGATGCGGCTGCACGTCACGCCGATGGAGGGTGACGCGAACCTGGTGGCGGTCACGATCGAGCCTGCGCATCCCGCTGACCTGGTACCCATCCTGCTCGAGTCGTACGCGCTCACCCAGCGGGAGACCGAGATCGTGCTGGCGCTGGCCCGGGGCCTGTCGACCAAGGAGATCGGCGCCGAGCTGTGCATCTCCGCTCACACCGTGCGCGACCACCTGAAGGCCATCTACGAGAAGGCCGACGTGTCGAGTCGAGGCGAGCTCATCGCGAGCCTCTACTCGAACCACATCATGGAGCGCTTCCACGCCGCAGTGTCGGTCTACTCGCCGGGCAGCGAGTGACCTCCTGCGGTCAGCCGCTGGGCTCGAGCACGAAGACGGGGATGACCCGGTCGGTGCCGGCCTGGTACGCGTCGTAGTCCGGCCACACCTCCACCGCCCGGGCCCACCACGTGGCCCGCTCGTCACCGACGACCTCCCGCACGTGGTAGTCGCGGACCTCCGGGCCGTCCTGCAGCCGGGCGATCGGGTTCGCCCGCAGGTTGCGTGCCCACTGGGGGTCGGTCGGCGCACCGCCCTGGGATCCGATCACCGCGTAGCGACCCTGGCCGTCGGTGATCCGGACCAGCGGCGTCTTGCGGACCTTGCCCGACTTGGCACCCAACGTCCACAGGATGATCCAGTGCTCACCGACCAGTTCGCTGGGCTCGGCGCCGCCGCTGCGCTCGTAGCGCTCCACCTCGGCGGCGATCGGTTCCCACGGGCTCGGCTCGTATTCGGCGTCGAAAGCTGACATCCGTCCATCCTTCCACGCCTGCGCCCCGGGTCGGCATTCTCGGTCATTCCTCGGAAGGTGCTCGGCGTCGCCGTCGGCCCTTGCCTCCACCCGAGGGTCACGGTAGAAACTATAACCAGATGGTTATAGATGATCTGAGTCCATCGGAGACCGACCGGGTCTTCCACGCGCTCGCCGACGCGACGAGGCGCGACATCGTCCGTCGGGTGCTGGTCGAGGAGTGTTCGGTGTCGGCGCTGGCCCGCCACTACCCGATGAGCTTCACCGCGGTGCACAAGCACGTGGCGGTCCTCGAGAGCGCTGGGCTCGTGGCCAAGGTGCGGCAGGGCCGGGAATCGCTCGTGCGCGGTGACATCGACCGCGTCCGGACGGTGCACCGGGTTCTCGACGCCTTGGAGCAGCGCTGGCGCGACCGGGTCGCGCAGATGGAGCGGATTCTCGCCGAGGACCCCTGAACCGAAGGAGCGAACGATGCCCATCGTCCGAGTGGACAAAGACCTCGAGGCCCATACCCTGACCATCGTCGCCGAGTACGACGCCCCTACGGAGCGGGTCTGGCAGCTCTACGCCGACCCTCGACAGCTCGAGCGGTTCTGGGGTCCGCCCACCTGGCCGGCGACGGTGATCGACCACGACCTCACCCCGGGCGGGCGCGTCACCTACGTGATGACCGGTCCCGAGGGAGAGAAGTCCGCCGGTTACTGGGACGTGCTGGAGGTGGATCCGCCGCGGCGGTTCGTGGTGGTGGACGGCTTCGCCGACGACGACGGCCAGCCGAACCCGGAGATGCCCACCACCCACATGGAAGTGGAGCTCATCGAGCGGGCGGGCGGCGGCACGACCATGACCGTGCGCTCGACCTTCACCTCCACCGAGACCATGGCCCGCATGCTGGAGATGGGCATGGAAGAAGGGCTACGGCAGGCGATGGGTCAGATCGACGCGGTCCTGGCGGGCACGAGCTGAGCATCGAGCCCGGGGCGCTCACTCGCCCGAGGGCACGGCGGCGGGGTACGGGTCGATGGTGGGCGGGATGTGGCAGGTGTTGCCCACGGCCCGGCCAGCGAACACGTCCCACAGATACACGCCGGCTAGGGTGCCGGCCCGCTCGCCCGCTCCGGTGTGGCCCTGCCCACCGAGCCACACCATCGACAGGTCCGACCCCGCGTCGCACCACCGCTCGACCAGCAGCGCGGTCGTGTTCGGCACCACCACCTCGTCGTGAGTGCCCTGCACGATCAGGACCGGGACGTTGGTGACTGGCGGCGGGGTCTGGTCGGTCAGCGCCGCGGCCCACTGGGCATCGTCAGCCGGGTTGTGGGCGAAGAAACGCTCCCCCAGTTTCTGGTGTAGCAGCCCTTCGAGCGCCGCGGTCAGCACGCAGTCCTCCGCCAGCCGCGCCGTTCGGGCCGAGCGGGGCCGGTTGACGATGCCGTCGAGGGGCAGATCGGGATAGACGTTCGGCCACGCCTCGACCACCTCGGGCCCGATCACCCAGGCGACGTCCTGGTCCCACTGCTCGTCCACCAACGGCACGAGCTCGGCAGCCGGCGCGGCCGCGGTCACCGCCACCAGGTCGAGCTCGGGCGCGTACTCCCCGGCGAGCACGCCGGTCCACAGCGCCGAGTGACCACCCTGGGAATGACCGTAGACCGCCCAGTCCGTGCCGGCTTCAGCACCGGGGAACTGCCGAGCGGCACGGACCGAGTTGACGACGTCGTAGGCTTCCGCCCGCCCGATCAGGTACAGCGAGGGGCCGGGGGTGCCCAGGCCCGCGTAGTCGGTGGCCACCACCACCCAGCCGAACTTCACCATCTGCAGCATCCAGGGCTCGGTGAGGTTGTCGGCGATGGGGCTCGGACGCCGCGACGGGGCGCAGGCGTCGCCGAGCCCGACGGTGGGATGCGCCCACGCCACCACCTTTCGACCACCCGGGGGAGCGGGCGTATCGGGCACCAGGATGAAGCCACCGCTCACGGTCGGCGAGCCGTCCGGGGCCTCGGACACGTAGAGGATGCGGTACGCGCTGGCCCCTTCGATCTGCTCGCCGAGTGGCTCGTAGCGGATCAGATGCCCGGGATCGGTGGACGGCAACGGGTCGGGCGGGGTGTAGAAGGGATCGAGGGCCTGCTGCTCCTGGCGGCTGCGGTGCTCGTCGCTCATGTACTTCGCGATCACGACCACGACGGCCACGACGACCAGCACGCCGACGAGGGCGCCGAGGACTCGCAGAACCTTCATCGTCCTCGATCATGGCATGCGGCCTCGGCGACGACGGGCACTGCTGGCGAGGTCAGTCCGGGCGGCCGGTCGCCACCAGCACCGCGAAGGACACCACCATCGTCGCCGCCAGGGCACCGAACGCCCAGGCGGGCGAGACGAGGCCGTAGAGAATGCCGGTGATCGCGCTGGCGGCGAGGTTGCCCCCGGATTGCACCGCGGACAGCAGGCCGAACGACGAGCCCCGGAGGGTCTCGGGGGCCAGCGTCGCCACCGCCGCGTGCTCGGCCGTCTCGACCATGCCGATGGCCACACCCGCGGCGACGAACGCCGGAGCGAGCCCCAGGACCGTCGATGCGCCGACGGCGAACAGCGCGTACGCGACGGCGAAGAAGGCGACACCCATCGCCAGGGTGCGGGTGGCGCCGCGGCGATCACCGTGGCGTCCCGCTGGGATGCTGGCGAGGGTGGCGGCGATGTTGTAGGCGACATACAGCCCGATCGCGAGCTGGGCGGCGGTCTCGGCATCGCGGCCCGCCCCGAGCAGGTCGGTCGCCCGCAGGATGAGCAGCGTGGCCGCGCAGTTGCCGAGCTCGAAGATCGAGATGCCCGCCATCACCCCACCGAGCCGGCCCCGGAGCACCGGACGGATCCTGACACGGATCGGTTCCCGGACCCGTACCCGGGGCTGGACGGTGTGGCGGATGGCGTAGACGATCGACAGCGCCGCCAACAGCCCGGGGATGATCGACAACCCGATGGCCCAGCGGACACCCACCGCCCCGACGAGCACGATGGCGAGCAACGGACCGATGACCGCACCCAGGTTGTCCATCGCGCGCTCGAGTCCGTACGCCCGCCCGTAGGTGGAGGGTGGCGCGATGTCCGCCAGTAGCGCGTTGCGGGCCGGGACCCGCAGGCCCCGAGCGGTCCAGGCGCCGGCGCGCAGGATCGCCACCTGCCAGGCCGCGGTGGCGCCGGCGGTGGCGGCCGAGAGCACCGCGGTGGTGGTGTAGCCACCGACCGCGATGGCGCGCCGGCGTTGCGGATCATCGGCCAGCGCACCGCCGCCGAGCCGAGCCAGGCCCGCCAGTCCGTCCGAGACCCCCTCGATGAGACCAAGGACCGAGGCCGGGGCGCCGAGGGTGGAGGTGAGCAGGCTGGGCAGCAACGCGGTCGGGATCTCGTGGCCGGCGTCGGCCAGAAGGCTCGCGCCGCCGATGCCCGTCACCCCCGGCGTGAGCCAGGTCTCGGGGGCACGTGCGATCGGGCCCTGGCCCGGGCCTTCTGCGGCGGCGCCCATCCGCCCACGCTAGGCCGGTGCGCGGGGCAGCATGTGAGTCGCTGACGTTGTGGCGCCGGGCATCGCCTAGCGTCCCCGCCATGCCCAAAGCACGCAAGCCCGTCTCGTCACGCCGGCCACCCGTCCCGGCCACGAGCCACGAGGTCATCGACGACTGGATGCGGGAGGTGATGCCCGCGATGGTTCCGCTCGTCCGGGCCGTCGACGAGTTGATCCGGGCCACGATCACGGACCTGCACTATGCGGTGAAGTGGAGCAAGGCGCACTACGGCGTGCCCGGGCTCGGCTGGGTCATCGAGCTGGCGGCGTACCACCGGTCGATCAACGTGGTGTTCTTCGGTGGTGCGGACCTGGCTCCTCCCCCGCCGCTGGGCGACACCGACCGGTCCCGCTACGTGAAGCTCTTCGCCCTGGAGGAGATCGCCCGGCCTCAGCTGCGGGCCTGGATCGAGCAGGCCGGCCGCACCCCCGGTTGGGGTGAGCCTCCGGCGTGACGGCCAGGACAGCCCGGGCGGGCGGCTCGACCACCGCTCCGAAGCATGGCGCAAAGGGTCGGCCGGACGGCGTCCGATCGCACCCCGGAGGCGTCACCGCCAGTTGAGCGTGTTGCAGGTGCCGCTCAGTTCGAACGGTGTCTCGGCGAAGTCGAACACCGCCGTGCCGGACCCGGTGAACGATCCGTCGTCGGAGACCGTGAGCGTCTTGGCTTTCCCGTCGAGGACAACCGACATCTGGTCGGTCACATCGCTCATGGTCACCTCGCCGGTACCGTCATCGACCTCGAGCCTCAGGCTCCACTTCCCGTCAGCGGTTTTGCCGGCGCCCTGGATCGACTGTGCCGTCGCGCTGACGCAGGGCTCGAGCGTGAACGTCTCGGTGCGGCCGGCGAAACGCAACGTCGCCGAGCCGGTGAAGGAGCCTCCACTCGACGCAGCCCCACCCGCATCGGCCCCGGACGCACTCGACGACGTGCTCGTGGACGGTGCGTCGCCGCCAGCAGCGGAGGTGGTCTTGCTACCACCGCCGCCACACGCAGCGGCCGACAGCACCATGATCAGACCGAGCACGGTGCTCAACGCCGCTCGGCGCCGCGACCCGGTCGAGCCGGAAGGAATCAGGCCTGGTACATGCATGGCATCTCGCTTTCACACGGGAGCACGCCGGCCGGCGCGCTCATGAGGGGCACTGCACGGTCAACGTCCCGGTGATGACGACCGTGCCGTCGCTGCCGGTGAACGTGCCGTCGACCTCGATCGTCTGCTCGCCGTCGCGGCCGGTCCGCGCCAGGTCGGCTTGCCCCCGCAACGGGCTCGGGCCGAGCGCACCGCTGCCGAAGCGAGCGGAGCCGTCCGGGTCCACTTCGAGGTAGCCCATCGCCGACGCGTCGGTGCTGACCAGGGGGATCTCCACCACCCCGTCGCACGAGAAGGCACCTCCGGGACGATAGGACCACGTACCGGCCAGATCCCCGGTGGTGACGAGCCGGCCGCTCACCGGTTGATCGGCGCCCGAACCGGAGGTGCTCGACGTCGACGAGGGGGAGGAAACCGACGAACGGCTGACGGCCTGGCGACCGGCGTCCAGCAGCTCCTGCGCCACCGCCCGCAGGCCCTCCTCGTCGGGTGGGTCCGCCAGGGTGGCCACGACCACCACCAGCCCCCCGTCCCGGGCCATCAACCAGCTCACGGACCCGACGGGTGAGCTGACCAGCCGAGCATCCTCGCCCAGGCCGGCGACCGTGCGGACGGTGGCGTCCACCAGCGGGGCCGAGCCTCCCTGCGAGGTGTAAGGGGTGAGCAGCCGATCGAACATCCGTGAGCCGAGCTCATCCG
This sequence comes from Rhabdothermincola sp., assembly GCF_036846205.1. Taxonomy (NCBI): domain Bacteria; kingdom Bacillati; phylum Actinomycetota; class Acidimicrobiia; order Acidimicrobiales; family Iamiaceae; genus Rhabdothermincola; species Rhabdothermincola sp. Next base: position 31,606 of record NZ_DAIUCK010000005.1, read on the forward strand.
GCGAGGTGAGCTGGTCGCCGGGTGCCCACGCGACGAACGTGGCCAGATGGGTGGTCACCGGTGGCGGGTCCCACACGCAGGTGGACAGCTCACCGATGATCATCGTGTCGAGGTTGATGACATCCTCGAAGAAGATCTGCTCGCCCCGGCTGGACGTGATCACCGGCTTCGCCTGCTCGCCGTCGAGCAGCCGGTCCACGAGATCGGGGCTCGGCGCGCAGATGCCCTCGGGCAGCACCGGCTCGGAGGAGTCGGCAGCCTCACCCTCAGCCAGCGGCCGGCTCGATGCTCCTGCCTCCCCGCTTCCCGCGCCAGGCCCGGCCGATCGATCCGCCGTGCCGCTACCTCGCCCACACCCCGCGGCGACCCCCACCACGGCGAGGCCGACCAGCAGCGTCAGCAGCACGAGCGGCCGGCGTGGTCGGTGCGACGGCATCCGATGCCCGCTCACGGGGCCTCCCCACCGTCGAGGTCGGTCCTCAGATCACGCAGTCGCCGGCGGGCCACCTCCCGGAGCGGTCCCAGCGCCTCCGGGGCCATGCCCAGCACCCACGCCGCCTGGTGGTCGGGGATGGCCAGTTGCTCCAGACGCAGCGCGACGAGGTGCGCCAGCGGCAGCTCCTCGACGGGATCCCGGGGCGGCATGAGCAAAGGATGCGACCGAGCCGGCCCCCTGTCATCGGTAGCGCGCTACGTAGGGCCCGGCGATCGGCCCCGCTGTGTCGGGTGGCCCCCGGTCAGCTCAGCTGGAACAGGTCGGCCAGGTCGCGGCGGCTGTTGATGCCGAGCTTGGTGTACACCCGTTGCAGGTGGGTCTCGACCGTGCGCACGGACAGGCCCAGGTGGTCCGCCACCTCCGCGTTGGAACGCCCGGCGCCCGCCAGCTCGGCCACCTCCCGCTCCCGGGCAGTCAGCGCGGGGTGCTCGAGCTCGGCCAACCGCCGCAGCAGCGGCGTTCGCGGGTTGCCGCACCTGCGGGCCAGCTCCAGGGCCCGATGCTGCTCGGCCCGGGCCCGGCGGGAGGACCCGGCCCGTTGGTAGGCCCATGCGGCGGCCGCAGCCCACTCCGCCGCGTGCAACTGCAAACCCAACGCCTCGAGTCCCCGAGCGTGGTCGGCGATCACGTCCGGTGCGCCGCTCGCCAGGGCGGCCACCGCGGCCGCCAACCCCGGAGCGAGCGGCCCGTCGGGCATCGCCGGCAGGCGGTCGATCGCCGCCGCCGCCCCGGGGGCATCGCCGTGGCGGGCCACGTCCACCCAGGCGAACAGGGCGTAGGTGCCCGCCCCCATCGCCGCGGCCCGCGCCGCCGCCGCCCGCGAGCACCGTCGGGCTTCCTCCAGTGCACCGCCGGCGGCGGCGACCACCCCCTCGAGCCGGAGCCGCTCGGTCTCGTAGAGCGGCAGCCGGGACCCCACCTCGGGGATCCGGGCCCGGCGACCGAGCAGGGCCTGCGTGGCTCGCCAGTTGTCCACCGCCGAAGGCAGAAAGCCGAGGTCGGCGGGGAGCAGGTCGGCCACCGCGGCCGCCAACCATCGATCGGCTTCCTCCAGCAGACCCCGCCAGATGGCCCCGAGACCGAGGTGCAGTGCGGCCACGCCCCGTTGCAGGGCGACGTCGTCTGCCACACCGTGCTCGTAGGCCATCCGAGCGAGGGCATCCGCCTGGTCGAAACGACCCGACCACTGGAGGGCCAGCATCAACCCGGTGCCGAGCTGGCCGACGGTGTGCGGCAGCTCATCGCGCACCTCGTGCGCGACGAGCAGCCCCGCCTGCGCGGTGTCGATGGCCTCATCGATCCGGCCGGCGAGCGCCAGCGCGGGGACGAGACCGAACCGGGCACGCATCCGGTCCTCCGCGGTCGCGGCGGGCGTGCCCAGCAGGTGCTCCGCGAGGTTGGTCAACTCCTCGAGCCGGCCGGCCAGGAGCAGCATGGGGACCCGTTGACCGTCCAGCCATTCCTGGCGGGTAGGGCCGCTCAGCGGGTCAGCGTTGCGGCCCTCCGAGGCCGGACCGGTCGATCGGGCACCCAGCTCGTCGAGCAGCGCCAGCGCGTCCTCCGGTCGCCGCAGACCGAACGCCAGATTGTTGGCCCGCATGACCGCGATCGACACCCCGCGCTGGTCCAGCTCCGGGGGCACGAACGCGGCGAGGGTCTCTTCGGCTCGGGCGCTGCGCCCCGCGAACATGTCGGTCTGGGCCAGCACCACCGCGGCGGCCGCTCGCTCGCCGGCGGCCGCGGCGCGCGTCGCCAGGCGACGGGCGAGATCCGGGGCCACCATGGCGCACTGGTGGGCCGCGGTGAGCAGCTCGGCCACGGCGACCTCCCGCTCGAGCTCGACCAGCCACGACACCCGCCGCAGGAGATCCCGCAGCGACCCGGTCGTGGTGAGGCCATCGGCGAGCTTCCCGAGCAGCCGGCGTCGCCGGGGGGCACTCAGGCGGGCCAGGAGGACCTCTCCGATCAGCGGGTGGCCGAGCCGCACGGTGAGCACCCCTTCCTCGGACGAAGTGTCCAGCACACCGTGCTCCTCAAGCTGCTCCACCGTCCCGGCGGGCACCAGCTCGACCAGATCCGCGAGCGCGACGGGCTCCGCCAACGCGACCAGCTCCGCCGCTTCGCGTTGGTCGGGCTCCAGCCGACCGAGGTGCGCGCCGACCACCTCGGAAAGCCGTTCCGGGACTCGCAGCTGCCCGGTCCATCGCCACCACCCGCCCGTGAACTGGAACGCTCCGTTGGCCAGCCCGTCGACCACCAGCTCGCGGAGGAAAAGCGTGTTGCCACACGTGGCGGCCATCAGCCGGTCCACCGTGGACTCCGTGGCCGGGCCGCCGAGCACCGCCGCGAGCAAGGTGGCGGTCTCCGAGCGGGTGAGAGGCTGCAGGTCGAGGCGCACCGCGTCGTCGTCCTTCCACAGCGCCACCACCGGCGCAGGGCAGGGGTGGTTGGTCCGCACGGTGGCCAGGACGGTCACCGAGGGCGAGCGCGCGAGGTGGAGCACCAGCGCTGCGGACTGCTCGTCGAGGAGATGCGCGTCGTCGACCACCAGCAGCACGGGGCGCCCCTGGGCCCGGTCGCCGAGCGTGCGGCGCACCAGGGCCACGGGCGAGCTGAGCAGCGGCCCCGTGGCGGGAGCGGGAAGCCGCTCGAGCAGGTGGGCGAACGGACTGAAGGGGACCGAGCCGGCGGTGACGGTCACCCACTCGACGTGGGATCCCCGGCCATCGTCCCGGCCCGCCGCGAGCCGGGCACTCGCTTCCCGGGCGAGGCGGGTCTTGCCCACACCGGCCCGCCCGGCCAGCACCACCCCGCGTCCGCCCGTCAGGGTCTCCACCGTCAGGGTCAGCTCGTGCTCCCGGCCGGTGAGCGGCCACCGCTGTTGCGCGCGCCGGGTCGACGGGTCACCGACGATGGATGCGCCCCCGTCCGTCCCCACGGTCACGACGACATCATGGCAAGCCACCGCCTCAGCCGCCGCAGCGCTACGTAGCCGCCTACGGACGACGCCGCCCGAAGGCTCGATCATCGTTGGCATCGATGACAGGACGACCCATACCTCGAAGGCGGCCGGGTCATCCCGGTCAGCCCGGGCTCTCGACCCGGGTCCTCGCCACCGTGCTGATCGCGGCCGTTCTGGCCGCGTGCAGCTCCGGCTCAGGCCCCGGCGGCGACGCTCAGGACCGTGAGCCCGGATCCGGAGCCGTGGCGGGGAACGACGACACCCGAGACGTCGGCGCTCCTTCCGGATCGAACCTGCTCCCCCGGGTGCCAGGACCCGACGAGGCGGTCGATCCCCGCGACCACGGCATCACGCTCGCTGCCGGGACGGTGGTGGTGCCGGGCGGTCGGGGGGTCGTGGTCGACGTCACCCCTGATGGCCGCACGTTCACCCTCGCCCGCTCGGCCGCCGGTGTCGACCAGATCAGGGAGGGCTCCGTGCTGCTGGTCACCGGGATGCTCGCCGGGCGAGTGGAGGCGACGCGCCCCACCGGTGACGGCGTGGCGGTGACCCTGGGCCCCGTGGCGTTGACCGATCTGGTCCAGGAAGGCCGGCTCGAGCTCGACTCGACCGAGCTGCGACCGTCCGATGCGATCGTGCACGTCTGGGAGGAGCCGGTGGACCCCGGCACCTACGGGGTCCCGCCCTCCGATCAAGACTCCGGTCCCGATGTCACCGAGGCAACGACGCAAGGGGCGGCCCGGGCTCGGCTGGCGTCGATGACCGGTGGAGGGGTGCCGCTCGAGTCGAGCGGGTCCACACAGGTCACCTACGGCGACTACCGGATCAAGATCGCCTCCACCGAGAAGCCCAGCGGAGACGTGACCCGGGAGATCGCGGTCACCGGTACCCGAGGCGGGATCGACTTCACGATGAGCGCGAAGGCCACGCAGAAGCCGTTCCGGGCCGACGGCGTGCTCGACGTGGTCGGCGGGGTCGTCCGAGGCGGCCGGTTCGAAGTCGGGAGCCTGTCGGGCAGCGTCGAGCTGAAAGCCACCGCCCGGTTCACCAATGGGGACAAGTCCTTCGACGACCTCATCAAGGTCCCCTGGGAGGAGAGCTACCCGATCATCATCGCGGGCATCCCCTTCAACGTGAGTCTCAAGGCCAGCCTGTCGGCCACCCCGTCGTTCACGACGTCACCGGCCGAGCTCGGTGCATCGCTGAAGATCTCCTTCGACGGGAACGGTGGTTGGACCCTGCAGGACCGGGCGCTCGCCCCGATCGCCGAGCTGGTGCTCCGAGAGGTCGAGTCGCCGACCAGCACGGCGGTGAGCACCTTCGGCGCCGCCGGCATGGTGGTGGCGTTGCAGCTCCCACGGATCGGGTTCGGCATCGGGTTCGGGCCCATCAGTGCCGGGGTGTTCGTCGACCTCGTGACCAGCGTCGGCTACACCACCACTGGCGCGCACGCCATGGCCCAGTGCGACCGCTTCGACCTGTCGCTGGTCGGCCGAGCCGGCATCGAGCAGAAGTTCGGCTTGCTCGGCTTCGGGATCAACGACGAGGCATCAGCCAAGGTCGACCTGGCGAAGTCCTCGACCAGCCACGTCTTCCCACCGACCGCCGCCTGCCCGCTGGACTGACCGGAGGCGGGGCGCGCCCGCCGCAGCAGCGAAGCGGTGCGCACGACCGGAGTCGGGGTCCGTCCCGCTCCCCATCTCCCGCCATACAGGGCTTGCTACTAGTTCACATTCCTGTTAAATAACTGATAGATGAACTATCTGTTGGCGCGCCAGGTGCGATGACGGTCACTGCCCTCGACCGGTTCGACGCCGTGTTCGCCGCCCTGTCCGATCCCACGAGGCGAGCGATCGTGCAGCGCCTCGCGGAGGGGGAGGCGACGGTGCTCGAGCTGGCCGAGCCCTTCCCGATCAGCCTCCCGGCCATCTCCCGCCACCTGAAGATCCTCGAGCAGGCCGGTCTCATCAGCCGCCGCCGCGACGGGCAACGGCGTCCGTGCCGACTGCAGCCGGAGCCGCTCGTCGAGATCGCGGCCTGGGCCGAGCACACCCGGGCCGCGTGGGAACAGCGTCTCGACCGTCTGGAAGCCCACGTCCACCGTTCCGCCGCACGAACCCGCAACCCATCGAGACCGGAGGCACGATGAGCACCAACCCGCCCGGCAGCAACGCGACGACCTGGGAGCTCGATCGCGAAGCGGTCCTCGTCCGGGTCATCGACGCTCCCCGCGAGGCGGTGTTCGCCGCCTGGATCCAGGCCGAGGAGTTCTGCCAGTGGTTCGGCCCCGACGGGTTCCGCTGCACCGTTCACGAGATGGACGTGCGCCCCGGCGGGCGAGCCCGCTTCGACCTGACCACCCCGGACGGCACGGTGTTCCCGAACCGGTTCGACTACGTCGAGGTCGTCCTGAACGAGCGGCTGGTGATGGACCACGGCTCGGACGTCGACGACGACCCGTCCCGTTTCCGGGTCACGATCACCTTCGATGAGCAGGATGACGGCAAGACGGTGCTCACGCTGCGACAGCTCCACCCCACGGTGGAGCAGCGCAACGCGGTCATCGGCTTCGGCGCCGTCGAACTGGGTCTGCAGACGATGCAGAAGCTCGCTCGCCATCTCGGAGCTGCCTGAGCCCCCGGCGGCGTGCAGGACCGCGGCTGAGGGGTCGTCGCCATCGGCTTCCCATCGTCCCAGCATCCCGTCCGCCATCCGGGGACCACCCCGTTCGGCGCTCAAGGGGTGCGACCGATGAACACCAGCAGCCTGGTCTGGGCGTCGGCGTCCTCGGGCACCGGGACCCGAGGGCGGCCGTGGCCACTGCGCCGGAGCTGATCGTCCAGGGGCGACATCCGCTCGAGCCGGCTCCGCGATGAATGAGGCGGTCCCGCTCGTCTGTACTGGTGAGCACGGCGAAGGGAGCTGCCATGGACACCGACCACGATCCGGAACGTGAGATCCGGGCTCTCAACCGCATGGCGAACCACCCTGGTCGCCCCGACGAGCAGGTCACCTGGTCCCGCGGGACTCGGGTGTTCCGCCGGATCGGCGGGCGGTGGCTGATGGTGCACCAGCACGTGTCGTTCCCTGTGGACACCGCCACCGGCCTCGCCGCCACCGGCCTGGTGCCATGACGGTCGATCCCGAGCCACCCGAGCGGTCGAGCGACCTCGCCGCCGCGTTCGACCAGCACCGCAAGGAGATCCACGTCCACTGCTACCGCATGACCGGCTCGGTCACCGACGCCGAGGACCTCACGCAGGAGACCTTCCTGCGGGCCTGGCGGGCCCGGGACCGCTACGAGCACCGGGCGTCGCTGCGCACCTGGCTGTACCGCATCGCGACCAACGCGTGTCTCGACCACCTCGCACGGAAGCGGCGGGCGACGCGGTGGGCATCCCCCGGGGCGATCCTCGAGCAGGACCGCCACCTGGACCCCTACCCCGACGAGATCGGCGAGCCCGGCGATCCGAGCGACGCCGTGGTGTCGAAGGAGACCACCGAGCTGGCGGTCCTGGCCGCCCTCCTGTACCTGTCCCCTCGCCAGCGGGTGGCGTTCATCGCCCGGGACCTCATCGGGCTGACCGCCGCGGAGACCGCGGAGCTGCTCGAGACCTCCGTCCCCTCCGCCAACAGCCTGGTGCAACGGGCCCGGGCCCGGGTACGGCCCCATCTCGACCAGCCTCGGACAGCCGTCCCCGAGCCACGGGCAGCCCGGCTCGTACGCCGGTACGTGCACGCCCACGAGCATGGCGACGTCGAGGGGATCATGGCCCTGCTCGCCGACGACATCCGCATCGCCATGCCGCCCGAACCGCCGTGTCTCGGCGCGCCGTCCGCGGCCGAGTTCTTCCACGCGATCCTCGGCCCCGATCGGCCTGGGAGCTGGAGGCTCGAGGCCGTGCGCGCGAACGGCCGGCCCGCCACCGCCAACTACCTCCGCCGCGATGGCGACGACGAGTACCGGGCGCTGTCCATCGACGTGCTCGACATCCGAGGCGAGCGGATCGTGGCCATCCGCTGCTTCCTCGGCGATCGAGCATTCCAGGCCTTCGAGCTCCCGCTTCGCGTCCTCGGCCGCTGACGTTGCGGGCCGACGCAGCGGCTTCGTGCCGGTGACACACCGCCGCAGCGGGATCGTGCGCCAGAATCGCTCGATGGATCGCACGATCATCGAGGCGGGGCTGGCGGAGGTCCTTCGCACCGCGTGGCAGGCACCGGAGCTGGTCCTCGAGCGGGTCGACGAGCACCGCGACCGATCGGCCGAAGCGGGGCAGCCCTGGCTGGAGGTCAAGTACGGCCCCAGCGGGCGGCGGGCCTGGCACGGCGTCGTGCCGGTCACGGTCACCACCCGGTCCACACCGGGCGCCGATCCCCAGCGGACCAAGTTGGCGATCAAGGTCAACCCGGTCAGAGGAGTCGGGGAAACCCTGATCCCCTGGATCGTCGAGCGTGCGGACATCGATCTGCCGCGGCCGTACGGCTCGTTCCGGACCACCGCCGAAGCCCGGGCGACCGGCGAGCGCGAGGTTCACCTGTACGAGCTCGGTCAGGCGGTGCCGGCGCTGCGGGCGGTGCTACCCCCGTACCTGGGGCGAATCGACGACCCCGCGTCAGGTGAGCACGCGCTGGTGCTCGGTTGGGTGGAGCTGGACGGGCTCGACGCCAGTGGTGCCCACCTCGACTGGCCGCCGCACCGCCTGGAAGCGGCTGCCCGAGCCGCGGCCTGCTGGCACGCAGCCCTCGCGGACCACCTCGAGGAGCTGTCGTGGGCCGCGCCCCGGCCGAGCACGGCAGACCGGGTCGCCGATGCCGACCTGTACGCGGCGGTGCTCGAAGATGCCCATCGCCGCTTCCCGGAGGTCGTCACCGATGCGGTGCTGCGCCGGCGGCACGCGCTGCTCGACACCCTCAGCTCGTGGCACCGGGCCAAGGACGAGCTGGTCGCCACCCTCGCGCACAACGACTACAACGCACGCAACGTGGGGTTCGCCGGTCCCCGGCCGATCGCGTTGGACTGGGAGATCGCGCGGATCGACACCCCTACCAGGGACCTGGTCGAGCTGCTCACCTTCGGTCTCGGTCCCGGGTTCGATCCCGACCTGTTCCACACGGTGGTCGAGGCGGCCAGGTCCACGCTGCACGAGCAGGGGGTGCCGATCGACGCCGAGCGGTGGCGCGACGCCGTCCGGGCCGAGATCCGGGCGGAAGCCTTGGACCGGGTGGGGATGCAGAGCCTGTTCGAGACCGAGTTCGCGCTGCCGTACTTCACCAGGATCCAGACCACGGTCGAGCGCCTGCTGGATCTCACGGACTGACCGGACCTCACCGGCGACGGGCGCTGGCCGTCACCCCCCGACGGCATGTCGGCTCCGACACCGAACCGTGGGATACTCACCGCCACTGCCGGCGCCACCCCCCCGG
>NZ_DAIUCK010000005.1:40497-59526 GCF_036846205.1 Rhabdothermincola sp.
GGCCCAGGGGAAACACGACGAGGGGGGAAGGTGACCGGCACCGTTCCGTTGGTGGAGTACTTGAGGCTCGAGCCCACGCCGCACCTCGTCGCCCACGAATGTGTGGCGTGCGGGGCACGGTTCTTCGACCGTCGCAACGCCTGCGCAGCCTGCTCCGGGACCTCGTTCCGGGAGGTGGAGCTCCCCACCGAGGGTGAGCTGCGGACGTTCACCATCGTGTCGTACGCCGCGCCGGGCATCCCGGTTCCCTTCGTGGCCGGCGTCGTGGACTGCGGTGGAACCAGCGTGCGAACCAACGTGATCAACGTGGCCCCCGACGCCGACCACGTGCGCACGGGCATGAAGGTCCGACTCGCCACCTACGTGGTGGGGGAGGACAGCGAGGGCACCGAGGCCATCGGGTTCGGCTTCGAGCCCCTCGACGGGGCCACGACCGCCGCCGACGCCAGAGAGACCGAGCCGGGGAAGGAGCAGCGATGAACGAGGACGACATCTGGATCCTCGGGATCAACATGACCAAGTTCGGGAAGCACCCCGACAAGGACGTGATTGACCTGGCGGCGGAGGCGGCGCTGGGCGCGCTCGCCGACGCTGGGGTGACGATGCGCGACATGGGAGTGCTCGCCGCCGGCAACCTGATGTCGATGGGCGCTCCCACCGGCCAGCTGCTGCAGAAGCAGATCGGCCAGACCGGCATCCCCGTCTACAACGTGTCGAACGCGTGCGCCACCGGGGCCACCGCGTTGCGGACCGTGATCATGGCCATCAAGGCGGGCGAGTGCGACCTGGGCCTGGCGGTCGGGGTGGAGAAGCTCGCGGGGGCCGGCCTGCTCGCCGGCGGGACCCGCAAGCAGGAGGCGTCGACCTGGACCCCGCAGGGCCGCTACGGCGCGGTGGCCCCGATCGACGGCCGGATCGGCACCGAGACCATGCCCGGGGTGTTCGCCCAGATCGGCCTGGAGTACGGGCACCGCTACGGGGGGACGAGCTTCGAGCTGTTCGCCCGGATCTCGGCGAAGAACCACGCCCACTCGACCCTGAACCCGCTCGCTGCCTACACGAAGGCGATGTCGGTGGAGGAGATCATGAACGACGTCATGATCGCCTACCCCAACACCCGCCCGATGTGCTCCGCCAACTGCGACGGCGCGGCCGCGGCGGTGCTCGTGTCCGGGGCCAAGCTCCGCACGTTGGATCCCGACCAACGGCGGCGGGCGGTGAAGGTCTCGGCCAGCGTGCTCACCTCCGACCCGTGGACCGAGAGCTGCCAGGTCCTCCCCGACGTCAACACCCTCACCCGGCAGGCCGCGCTGGCGGCGTACGAGTCGTCGGGGGTGTCGCCGGACGATCTGGACCTCGTGGAGCTGCACGACTGCTTCGCCACCGCCGAGCTGGTGCACTACGACAACCTCATGCTCTGCCCCGAAGGGGGCGCGGTCGACTTCTTCGAGTCCGGTGCACCCTTCCGCGACGGGCGCCTCCCGGTGAACGTGTCCGGCGGGCTGCAGTCGAAGGGTCACCCCATCGCGGCCACCGGCATCGCCAACGTCTACGAGATCTGCCAGCACCTGCGCGGAGAGGCCGGTGACCGCCAGATCGAGGGGGCGAGGGTCGGTCTCGCCCACGTGATCGGGCTCGGCAGCGCCTGCGGCGTGCACGTGCTCAAGCGGGCAGCCTGAGCGCGGCGCTCCTCTAGACCCGAGTGCGTCCGGACCGACTCCTGACCTGCTGGAATCCGCCCTGCGGCGCCGGTGACCGGCTGATCAGAGGAAGCTCTGCCCCGCTCAAGTCGGCACCACGACCCTGGACCGTCCCTCGGCCTTGGCCCGGTAGAGCGCTTGGTCGGCCTGCTCGAGCATGGCCTCGGGGCTGAGAGCGGTCGGTAGCTCGACCAGCACCCCGCCGACGCTGGCGCTCACCGGTACCGACCCCTTGGCGGTCGGCAGCGGGCGGGAGACAGCCTCCAGCAGCCGGCGGCCGATCGCACCCAGCTCGCCGTGCCCGTCGCAACGCCGGCAGACCACCACGAACTCGTCGCCGGCGTAGCGGCACACCACGTCGCCGGGACGCAGCGCGGAACGCAGTTGCTCCGCGGTACGGATCAGCAACTGGTCACCGACCTGGTGCCCGTAGGTGTCGTTGACCTGCTTGAACCGGTCGAGATCGACGAACAGCACGCCGACCGAACCACGCTCGAGGGACGCGACCTCGGCGAGCACCTCGGTGAGCACGGCCCGGTTACCCAGCCCGGTGAGGACGTCCCGACGGGCGGCCTCGCGGAGCCGCTCCTCGGTGCGGTGCCGTTCGGTCACGTCGACGAACTGCAACAGCAGCCGCCGGCTCTCGTTCGTCGGGCCGTGAAGGTGGGAGGCGGTGACGTGGACCCATCGCCATTCCCCGTCGAGCAGCTGGATCCTGACGTCACCGTTCCAGGCGGGCGCCTCACCCGAGAGCACCGCCGACCAGCCATCGGGGTCCCGGTCGTCGGGATGCACCCGACTCCCGACCCGCTGCCCGACGAGCTCGGCGGCGGGAAGCCGGAAGAACGTGCCCGCCGCGTCGTTGACGTCGATGACCTGTGCCTCGTGATCGGCGATGATCATCGGCACCGCGGAGCGCTCGAACAGCACCCGGACGTCCTCGTCGTGTGCCCGCTCCAGTGCCAGGAGATCACGCTCGCGAGCGAGGCGCACGGACGCGAGACCGACCGCCGCGATCGCTCCGGCGAGCACCACGAGCAACCGGAGAGGGAGCTCGCCGGTGAGCGACAGCTCGTCGCCGACGGCGATCACCACGGTCCCCGCGAGGGCGAGCGCGCCGATCGCCGCGGTGGCCCGGCGCCCCGCCACCATCCCGGTCACCAGGGGACCGATGAGCACGGCCGTCGCCGGCACACTGCGGTTGCCGTCGACCAGCGCGCCGATGACCACCACCACCACGACGAGCGCGCCGGCCAGGACGGCGGCGCGCTCACCCCGCCTCCGGAACCGCCGGGGGGCGCCCGCGGGGTCGATGGTCTCCGCCGCCCGATGCATGCACTCACGGTACTGAGCCAGCCCGCCCGGCGGTCAACGGGCCGAACGGCCCACCAGGCGCCCGGCTGACATCGCTCGTCTGGTCTGATACCCTATGGGGTATGTGTTCGAGAGTGACCTGTCCTACCTGTGACCGTCCGACGTTCCGGGGCTGCGGCCAGCATGTCGAGCAGGTGCTCGGCGACGTGCCGGTCGAACAGCGCTGCCAGTGCGACGCGACCCCTCGGCGCCGCTCGTGGTTCGCCCGCCGCTGACGTCCCCCGCAATCGGGTGGCTGCGATCACCCGGTGTAGCGGGGCATCACGCCGCCTGCGATCGGCGCACCTGATTCAACTCCGCGACCACCAGCGGTCGGCGAGGTGATGGCGCCGGCCGTGGTGGTGCTCGACGGCGGAGGAGCGGTGGACGTCGTGGAGGACGACGTCGTGGAGGACGACGTGGTGGACGTCGTCGACGTCGTGGCCACCGGATCCTCCTCGCGAGGGACCGGTACCGCAGCTCGCCGGTAGGTGTGATCGGTGGTGACGGTCGCGGTCGGCACCGAGGTGGTGGAGACCACCCGGTAGCGGGCCTGCAGCTCCTGCTCGGTCAGCTCGACGATCAGGTAACCCCGATCGGAGGCGTTGACGTACTCGAACCACGGCAGCCCACCCACGACGGCCTCGACCACCGCAGGTGGCGCGGCGGTGAACCGGCTCGAGATGGGCGGCCCGACCAACTCCACCCCCACCGCCTCGGTGGTGGGATCCTCGAGGTCGCGATGGAGCACGGCCACCGCGCCCAAGTGGATGTCACCCGCGACGATCACGGGGTTCGGGACGTCACGCAGCACCGACCACACCCGCTCGCGTGCCGCCGGGTAGCCGTCCCACTGGTCCATGTTGCGAGCCGTGCCGATCGCCATGGGAGCGAACACGACCTGGTTCGCAAGGACCTCCCACACCGCCTCACGCGAGCTCAGCCCGTCCAGCAGCCACTGTTCCTGGGCGGGGCCGAGCAGCGTGCGGCCCTCATCGGCCCAGTCGCTACACGGCGAGTTGAGCCCCCCGCCGCAGGGCTGGGGGTCGCGGTGCTGGCGGGTGTCGAGCAGGTGGAATCTGGCCAACCCGCCCCATCGGATCGACCGGTGGATGGCCAGATCCGGCCCCACGGGCACGGGAAGCCGCACCGGCTGGTGCTCATACCACGCCTGGTAGGCCTGGGCCCGGCGGGAGAGGAACGCTGCCTCGGGCGTGCCGTCGACGCTGTGAGCTCCCGCGTAGTCGTTGTCGACCTCGTGGTCGTCCCACACGACCAGCCACGGGCACATGGCGTGGGCGGCCTGCAGATCGGGATCGGACTTGTAGAGCCCGTAACGGTTCCGGTACGCGGCCAGGGTGGTCGCCTCGGGGCTGCCGTGCGACCGGACAGGTCCCGACCCACCCCCTTCATAGATGTAGTCGCCCAGATGGACGACCAGATCGCACCCTTCGGTGCTGAGTTCCCGATGAGCCGTGTAGTAACCGTCGGTGTAGCGCTGGCAGGACGCCACACCGAAGCGCAGTGGCACCCGCACACCGGCTGGTGGCGTCGTGCGTGCTCGTCCCACCGGGGAGGTCCACCCCCCCGCCCGGAACCGATAGTGGAACCAGGAATCCGGTGGCAGCCCACTCACCTCGACGTGGACCGAATGGGCGAGAGCGGGAGTGGCGACGCTCACCCCGCTGGCCACGATGGAGGTGAAGGCCGGGTCGGTGGCGATCTCCCAGACGACCGGCACGTCGACGCCGGGCATGCCGCCACCGCTGGTGGGGGCGGGCGCGAGGCGGGTCCAGATCACGAACCCGCCGGGCTCGGGATCGCCACTCGCCACGCCAAGGGTGAACGGGTCGTCGGGAAGGGGCACGTCCGGGGGCAGGGCCTGACCACGACCTTGCCACCGGGCCGCGGCGATGGCCAGGACGGTGCCTGCCAAGAAGGATCGCCTGGTGATGGCCGGAGGCCGCGCTGACACCGGGGAGGCAGGACGCGGGCTCAGGTCACGACCTCGATCAGCGGGGCGCGGATCCGATCGATACTGCCTGAGCCACCGGCGGGACCCGCCGGTACGGGTGCACGCTGCGAACGAGCGGAGGGCGCGGGGCGAGCGGCGAGGGCGGGATCCGTCCCGAGGTCCGCCGGCCGGGCGAACACCACGGCGAGCATGGCCACGGCCGCGAGTGCCACGCCGGCCGGCAGCGATGCCCAGGCCGCGACGGCGGCGAGCGCGCTGACGAGCCCCAGCGAGGCGATGGTCGCCCGGCGGGCCGGCTCGCGCCAGCGCTCAAACCGGCGATGGAAGCCCTGCAGGTCAGCGAATGACCGGCACCGAGCCGTGAGGAGAATGGCGCTACCGCGCACCGCCGCGAAGGCGATGCACACGACCAGCGCGCGCCGCGGCGAAGCGGTGAGCACCGCGAAGGCGAGTGTCAGCGGTACGGCGGTCGACATCACGTAGGTCATGACCCCGGTGCCGATCTGGAAGCCGAACCCACCTCCGTAGAACCAGGGGCGATACGCCGACAGCCAGTCCTCGTTCACCTGTCGTCGCAGGAAGGGAGTGCGCCACGGGGTGAACCCGGCATCGACGAGCACGCCGGCGAGCGCCCCGAGAGCGATCAGCGCCAACCGTGGCCCGACGGGTGGGTCGACGACCGCGAGACCTGCGGCGAGGGCCGCGCAGACAGCGCCGACCACCGCACCACCCAGGAGGGCGCCGATCATGAAGAACGTCGCCGTGCTCCCGAACCGGTGGCCGCGACCGGCCTCTGCGACCGGGGTGATCGACGAGAGCATGGACTGCCCACACGGAGACCAGGTGCTGCGCACCGCCGCGATCACGCCCGATCCGACAGCGAGCGCAAACAAGACACCTGTGCCCGGCACGCTGCTCATAGTAGGTGACCGCGCTGTGTGGCGGGAGCGACACGGGCACCGGCGCCCGGAACGTCCCTCAACCCTCGGCCAGCCAGACCTGGGACCACCACGGCTTGCCGTCCGTACGGGCGAAGCCACCCGAGGCGGGGATGTCGAGTCCGTTGACCCGAGCTTGCGCGATCAGGGCCCACGCCTGATGGTAGAGCCAGACATACGGGAGCTGCGCGTTGAGCTCCCGCTGCGCGGTCTCGTAGAGCCGCCTCAGCTCGGCGGGATCGTTCGTGGCCCGCGCCGCGTCCAGGGCCGCGTCGAGCGCAGAGGAGCGGGTCTGGGTGAAGTTGATGCTCACCTGCCCCGGGCCCTTCGCCGTGCTGGAGTGCCAGAAGATGTAGTTCGAGTCGGGGAACACGTAGCTGAACTGACGGAACATCGCCGCCTCGTAGTTCCCGACCACGACCTCGTTGATGTAGGAGGCCTGCTCGACGGGGACCACCGTCGCCCGGATGCCCACCTGCGCCCACTGGGCCTGGAGGATCGTGGCCACCCGCTCGACCTCGTCGCCGGCCGTGGCCCGCAGGGTGAACGCCAGCTCGCTCGCGCCGGTCTCGGCCTTGTACCGCTCGAGTTCCCGGCGAGCTGCTTCGGGGTCGTGGTCCGGGTAGCCGGTATCCTCGACGTACCACTCCTCGACGTCGGAGAACGGCCCGACGGCCGGGCGCAGCACACCTGCGCCGATCGTCTCGACGACCGCGTCGCGGTCCGTCGCGAGGACCACCGCCCGGCGGGCAGCCTCGTTGTCGAACGGCGGGCGACCCTGGTTGAGCATCACGATCGCCTCGAAGTTGGCGAGGTCGATGGCGGTGTCGTACTCCGATCGTCTTTGGAAATCGCGGATCGTCTCGATGTCCGAGGTCTGGATCATCTGCACGTCTCCGGCGCGGAGCGCCGCGGCCCGGGCCGTCGGGTCGGTGAGCACCCGGAACGTGATCCCGTCGAGGTACGGCAGCTGGACGCCATCGGCATCACGCTTCCAATAGTCGCCGTTGCGCTCGACGGTGATCGCGCTGCCGGGTTCCCAGCTCACGAAGCGGAACGGTCCGGTGCCCACCGGCTTCGACGGCCCGTCCTGGCCGGTCAGGGTCGATGGCGCGGCCATGAAGCCGCCTTGCGCCGCGAGGGTGTAGTCGTACCCGAACCACGGGGTCCGCATCCGCACCTCGGCCGTGTGATCGTCGATGACCACGACCTCGCGGATGGGCTGCAACGACTGCGAGGCGATCGGGGATGCCAGTCGGGCGTCGATGTTCTGCTTCACCGCCGCCGCGTCGAACGGCGTGCCGTCATGGAACACCACGCCGTCCCGGATCCGGATGGTCCAAACGGTCCCGTCCTCGTTCGGGGTCACCGACTCGGCCAGGTTGGGCACGAGCTGACGGTTCTCGTCGAACGCGAGCAGGGTGTCGTAGATCGACGAGGCGACCATGCTGCCCGCCAAGGCGAAGTTGGAGCGCGCCGGGTCCCACCCGTTGCTCTCCGCGTCGATGCCGACGATCAGCCGGCCACCCGCCCTCGGAGTGCCTTCGTCGGACACCGGACCCGGCGCCAGGGTCGGGGTCGATCGTTCTCCGCCGCCGTCGCCCGAGCAGGCCGAGAGGACCAGCACCAGCACGACGAGCCACCAGCCACCCAGACCCCGGGCCCGAGCCCTGACCTCCATCACGTCCCTCCCCCTGTGAGACCGCGGATGACGACGGGGATCGTACCGATCCTCCGGGATGGATCGGGGTCGCGGCCGGGCCCTCAGCTCGGCTGGGGCACGATGCGCAGGTACGGCTTGGGCGCGCGCCAGGTCCCGAAGAGTTGCTCCGCTTCCTCGTCGCTCACCGAACCCGCGATGATCACGTCGTCGCCCTGCTTCCAGTTCACCGGGGTGGCCACCTTGTGGTTCGCGGTGAGCTGCAACGAGTCGATGACCCGCAGGACCTCGTCGAAGTTCCGCCCGGTGGTCATCGGGTAGACGAGGATCAGCTTGATCTTCTTGTCGGGGCCGATCACGAAGACGTTTCGGACGGTCTGGTTGTCGGCGGGAGTGCGCTCCTTCGCGTCGCCCGAGGTGCTCGCCGGCAACATGCCGTACAGCTTCGAGACGGTGAAGTCGGCGTCCCCGATGATCGGGTAGGTGGGGCGGGCCCCCTGGGTCTCCTCGATGTCATCGGCCCAGCGCTCGTGGTCCTCGGTGGCATCCACCGACAACCCGATGATCTTCACCCCACGGCGTTCGAACTCAGGCTGGATCTTGGCCATGTAGCCCAGCTCGGTGGTGCACACCGGCGTGAAGTCCTTCGGATGTGAGAACAGCACCGCCCACGAGTCGCCGATCCACTCGTGGAACCGGATCCTGCCCTGCGTGGTGTCGGCCTCGAAGTCCGGAGCCTCCTGGTTGATCTGCAAGCCCATCGCACACACCTCCTGAAATCCCGATCGGATTGGTCGGGTTTTATCGCCGGCGGGACCGAACCACAACCACCACGACTTCCTGAGCGGGACGGCTGCGAGGCCCATTGGCCACTAGCCTCCGCGACGGGCGCGCTGGCGGAGCCGGCAGGAGGGGGTGCCACGTGCGATGAGACCGCTGCGCTACGCGATCAACGTCACGCTCGACGGCTGCTGTGACCACCGGGCGGGGGTTCCCGACGCGGAGTCGCACCGCCACTGGGCCGCCACCCTGGCCCGCGCCGACGCGCTGGTGTTCGGCCGGGTGACCTACCAGATGATGGAGGAAGCCTGGAAGCGGCCCGCCGACGGTCAATGGCCCGAGTGGATGGACGAGAGCGACGTCGCGTTCGCCGAGGTCATCGACGGTGCCCGCAAGTACGTCGTGTCGAGCACCCTCGACCGCCTCGACTGGAACGCCGAGCTGCTGCGCGGGGACCTCGGTGAGGCCGTCCGCCGCCTCAAGGACCAGCCGGGTGAGGGGCTGCTCGTCGGCGGGGTCACCCTCCCGCTGGCGCTCGCGGACCTCGGATTGATCGACGAGTACGAGTTCGTCGTCCAGCCCGTTCTCGCCGGGCACGGGCCGAGGCTCCTCGACGGACTCGCCCAGCGGATCGATCTGGAGCTCGTCGACCGGCAGGTGTTCGCCTCGGGGGCCGTGTCGCTCCGGTACCGGCCAGTACCGACCGAATGATCACCTACTCGACCGAATGATCACATGCTGATGCAGACGGTGAGCATCATGATGCTAGCCTCGAGGCATGCGGACGACGGTGACGCTGGACGAGGACGTGGTGAAAGCCCTGGAGGCCCTCCGCCGCGAGCGTGGCCTGGGCACGTCCGCGGCCTTGAACGAGCTCGTCCGCCGCGGGCTGGCGGCCACCGAGCCACCGAGAGCCCGGTTCCGCCAGCGAACCTCGTCGATGGGCGCCCCGAAGGTGGCCCTCGACGACATCGGTTCGGCACTCGAGCTGCTCGAGGGTGAGGGGCACGGGTGATCGTCGATGCCAACGTGCTGCTGTACGCCCGCAACGAGGCCGATCCCCGGCACGAGCAGGCCCGCACCTGGCTCGAGGACGCGCTGAACGGCCCGACCCGGGTCGGGCTGCCGTGGTGGACGCTGGTGGCGTTCGTGCGCATCGCCACCAACCCCCGGGCCTTCCCCCATCCGCTGACTCCCGCCGAGGCCTCCCTCCAAGTCAGCGACTGGCTCGACGCGCCTCGCGCCTGGATCCCCGAGCCGACGGCGGCGTACCGGCAGGTGTTCATCGCCCTCCTGCGTGACCACGACGTGCGCGGCCCGCTGGTCACCGACGCCCAGCTCGCCGCGCTGGCCATCGACCACGGGGTACCGGTCGTATCCACCGACGCCGACTTCGCCCGCTTCCCCGCCGTCGAGTGGATCAACCCGCTCGGGTCGAGATGATCGCCGGGCTGGCTGCGGCGGTCTGACCCCGACGGACTGACCCCGACGGACTGACCCCGACGGTCCGGTCATCGCGCCCTGGCGTGCCCGCCCGCCCCGGGGAACACGGTGACTTTCGCTACACATGTGTTGCGATTCTCGTGTTCCGCTGGTAGCGATGACGGTGCCCTCCCCGGCCACGCCGGCGACCGGTACCGATCGAGCGCACGAGAAGGAGCCAACCAGCCCATGGGAGACCGACGGGAGCGACTCGCCTACGAACGCCGGTGGCTGATCCTGGCGGTGCTGTGCTTCAGCCTGCTGGTGATCGTGCTCGACAACTCGATCCTGAACGTGGCCATCCCCACCATCGTGCGGGACCTCGACGCCACCAACACCCAGCTGCAGTGGATGGTCGATTCCTACACGCTGGTCTTCGCCGGCCTGCTGCTCACCGCCGGCGCGCTGGGTGATCGGTTCGGTCGCCGCGGGGCGCTGCAGATCGGCTTCCTGATCTTCGGTGGCGGATCGGCCCTGTCGGCGCTGGCGAACAGCGCCGGCCACCTCATCGCCACCCGCGCCCTGATGGGCGCCGGGGCGGCGCTCATCATGCCGGCCACGCTCTCGATCATCACGAACGTCTTCCCCGCTGAGGAGCGGGGTCGGGCGATCGGGGTCTGGGCGGGCGTCGCCGGCCTGGGTGGCGCGCTCGGACCGCTCACCGGCGGGTTCCTGGTCGAGCACTTCTACTGGGGCTCGGTGTTCCTGGTGAACATCCCCATCGTCGCCATCGGCCTGATCGCCGGGTTCTTCCTGATCCCGACCTCGAAGGACCCTGCCGCCCCGCGACTCGACATCCCAGGCGCCGC
The DNA here is from genome assembly GCF_036846205.1 of Rhabdothermincola sp. Classification (NCBI taxonomy): domain Bacteria; kingdom Bacillati; phylum Actinomycetota; class Acidimicrobiia; order Acidimicrobiales; family Iamiaceae; genus Rhabdothermincola; species Rhabdothermincola sp. The sequence continues at coordinate 51,195 of NZ_DAIUCK010000005.1, forward strand.
GCTGTCGATCATCGGCCTCACCGCGCTGCTCTACGCGATCATCGAGGCGCCGGCCGAGGGGTGGTCCGACCCGAAGATCCTCGGCGGGTTCGCGGCTGGCGCTGCCCTGCTGGTGGTGTTCGCCCTGTGGGAGCGACACACCGATGCCCCGATGCTCGACGTGAGCTTCTTCAGGAATCCGAGGTTCACCGCCGCGAGCTCCTCGATCACCCTGGTCTTCTTCGCCATGTTCGGCTCGATCTTCCTGCTCACCCAGTACATGCAGTTCACTCTCGGGTTCGAGCCGTTCGAGACCGGCCTACGGATGCTGCCGTTCGCCGGGGCGATGATGATCACCGCGCCCACCAGCGCCCGGTTGGCGGAGCGGATCGGGACGAAGGTGACCGTCGTGGCGGGGATGTTGCTGGTCACCGCGGGCTTGCTGACCATGACCACCCTGGCCGCCGACACCTCGTACCCGGCCCTCGTCTGGCGGCTGATGCTGGTGGCCATGGGGATGGGGTTGGTGATGGCTCCCGCGACCGAGTCGATCATGGGATCGCTGCCCCTGGCGAAGGCAGGCGTCGGCTCGGCGGTCAACGACACCACCCGACAGGTGGGTGGGGCGCTCGGCGTGGCGGTGATCGGGAGTGTGCTCTCGTCCACCTACGGGCATCGGATCGAGGCGTTCTTCTCGGCCCACCCGGCGCCGCCGGAGGCGCTGGCGGCGGCGAAAGGATCGCTCGGCGGGGCCATGGCCGTGGCCACGAACCTCCAGGGTGTCCCCGGGCTCTCCGCACTGTCGGGTGAGCTGCTCGCCACCGCCAACGAGGCATTCATCGACGCCTTACATCACGGCGTGCTCGTCGGGGCCGTCGTGACCATCCTCGGCGCGCTGGTGGCGGCCGTGTGGCTGCCGCAGCGGGCCCGCGCCGAGGACGTGGCCAGCCAGGAGGTCGAGTACGAGCTTGAATGGGACCTCGCTGAACAGCCCTCCGCCTGATCAGGGTCCTGCACGATCGGCATCCCGTCGATCGTCGCTCGTCCGATGAACCAGCACCCCGAGCACCACCGACCGGGCCGCCCTCGCAGCGAGGAGGCTGATGCCGCGATCTTCGACGCGGCCCGCACCCTGTTCGCCGAGCTCGGCTACGGCGCGGTGAGCATCGAGCAGGTCGCGGCCCGAGCCGGGGTGGCCCGGTCCACCATCTACCGCCGGTTCCCCAACAAGGCGGAGCTGGTCATGGCTGCCCTCGAGGCCACGATGCCCGTCGAGCCCTTGGTGCCCGACACCGGCACGCTGGAAGGTGACCTGTTCCAGCTCGGCATCAGCCTGCGGGAGCTGCTCCGCTCGAGCCCGCTCGGGAAGATCCTGCCCGCCGCGATGACGGCCCGCTCGACCCACCCGGAGCTGGCTGCGCTGTACGAACGGTTCCTGCGACGACGGCGTCGGCACGCGATCGACGCCGTCCGCCGCGGGATCGAGCGGGGTGAGGTCCGCCCCGACGTGGACCCCGAACTGCTCATCGACCTGGTCGTCGGCCCCGTCTTCCTGCGGGCCCTGCTGACCGGCGGTCGCCTGGACGATCGGGCGCTGCGCCAGCTCGCCCGGGCCGCCGTCGACGCTCATCGACCCACCGGCTGAGCGGCGAGATCGCCGGTCACCGGGCGGCTCGGCGACGGATGGATTCAGCCCGCGAGGCGGGGTTCGACCGCTGGCAGGCTCGCTGCGCCCTGGGCGTGGGATGAGCCGGTGAGGCTGGGCGTCGGCTGGGCACCATCGGGGTACGACGTGCTCTCACCGGCAGGGCACGGCTCGAGCACCCCGAGGGAGGGGACGGCGGGAGGGTTCGATACTGCCGGCGGCGGATCCCCCGCACGGTGGAGGACGACCGCTCGAACGAAGAGGAAGGGGTTCGACGGGATGGGCGGCGCCTGGCAGAAGCCCGCCGACCGACCCAGCGCGGTGTTGTCCGTGAAGACCGTGCCCTCCTGCCCGTAGACCCACCGGTACGGGGCGGGATTCGCAACAATCTCGGATCGGTTGGACGCCAGGACCGTGCCCGCCACCGGTTCGCCGAGCCGCTCGGTGCGCCACCGGGTGCCGACCACCACCGCCAGGGACGCCGGGTCATCCCCGGTGAAGCGGTTGCCTTCCACCACTGTCTGGTCATCCTCGACCCGCACGCCGTAGAGCACCCGGTGGAAGGCGTTGTCCCGGATGACGTTGCCCTGCGCTCGGTCGAGGCTCACCCGGAGCAAGGGGCCCGCCACGTACGGGGGGTCGCTGCAGTCGAGGGCGAGGGTGTTCTCCGCCATCCGCGACCCGACCCACACCCCGGTCGGCCCGCCGATGACGGTGTTGCCCTCCACCACGTTGTCGTCAGCCCCGTACCGACGCTCCCACCAGTTCTCCGCCTGCTGGCGGGCGTACTCGCCGCAGTTCTTGTAGAGGAAGATGCCCCCGGCGGCGTTGCCCTCGAGCCGGTTCCCGGCGATCCGGTTCCCCCGGGAACCGTCGACCGAGATTCCCTCTCGACCGGTGCTCCACACCCAGACGCCCACTGAGCCGAGGAAGTCCACGTGCTGGCCGCTGTCGTAGGCCGGCCCGAACCCGTTGCCGATCACCCTGTTGTCGAACACAGCACTGTCGCGAGAGCCCGCCTCGAGGTAGATCCCGCTGCTGCCCGCCCCCTGCACGAGCAGGTCCCGCAGGGTCACCCGAGTGACGTAGGCATCGACGAACACCCCGGCTCCGCGGGTGGCGCGGATCTCGCTCGCTTCCACGAGGATGTCGTGGGGGGCGGCGGCGTACTCCTCCCCGGGAGCGAGGGATCTGAAGCCCGCGCGGGTGATACGCACCCCGTTGAGAAAACCCTCGATGCGGCAGTTGCGAATGGCCACGTCGTGCAAGGCCACATCGGCCGGCGTGGTCACGAGGATCCCGATCGGTACACCCGCTTCCGCGTCGACGTCGCGGATCGTCGCTCCCCGACAGTCCAGCGTGACCCCCGAGGCCACGATCTCGATCCCGCCGGTGTAGACGCAGCTCGGATCAAGTTCGGTGGTCGCATCGATGACGAGATGGTCGTCGGCCTGGGCGCAACTGATCACCTCCGCGTGGGCGACCGGACTGGGGAGGAGGAACGACAGCAGCAAGGCCGACACCCCGACCGACCTGCCATGGCGAGGCCCTCGCGAGCCACCACCCATGGCCGTGATCCCCGCACCCACCTCGTCAACCCCCTGTCGACGTCAGCCACCAGCGGCGCTCTCGCGCGTTCGTCTCGCTGCGATGCGGTTCGAGGCACTGTCAGGCGTTGACACCGACGGCGATGCGGTACCCGACCCCGCCCGCGGTGACCAGCGGCGTTCGACCGAACCCGCAGCCCCGAACCGTCGTCACACTAACCGCGTACGATCCCCTGAAGACGGTCGGTCACGAGTGAACGATTGAGGGGATGGCGATCGCTCCAACCACGGCTCCGCACCGAGCACGAGCTCGACCTCAGGTGACCCCGACGGCCTCCTGAGCGCTGCGCCGACTCACCTGACATCCGTCGCTTCATCCCGAGCTCAGCGGGGCGCCGCTCCTGGACACGACCGCCGCCGGCAACGACGAAAGGGACCATCGATGTCACTGACGCTGTTCAAGGACACGACCTACGGCCTGAGCACCCTCATCGAGCACATCCGGCGAGGGGAGATCGGCCTTCCCGACATCCAACGGCCCTTCGTGTGGAAGCCCGCGAAAGTCCGTGACCTGCTCGATTCGATGTACCGCGGGTTCCCGGTCGGTCACCTGCTGTTCTGGGCCACCGGTGCCGAGAGCGGCGCCCGCCAGATCGGCACCGACAACAAGGAGGTGATGGTCCCTCGGCTGATGATCGTCGACGGGCAGCAACGCCTCACCTCGTTGTTCGCCGTGTTCACCGGTTCCTCGATCACGCGCTCCGACTACTCGGAGGGCCCCATCCGAGTGGCGTTCCGACCGAGCGATGGCACCTTCGAGGTCACCGACGCGGCGATCGAGCGTGACCCTGAGTTCATCGCCGACATCACCCCGTTGTGGTCGTCCTACCGGGCGACCGTGCGCGCCTACTTCCGCCGGCTCGAAGAGGCACGCGGCGAGCCGCTCGCTGAACGGGAGGAGGAGCTGCACGAGGATGCCCTCGATCGGGTGAAGGACCTCCAGAACTACCCGTTCAAGGTCATCGAGCTGGACGCCACCGTCGACGAGGAACAAGTCGCCGACGTTTTCGTACGCATCAACAGCGAGGGTGTCGCTCTCAAGCAAGCAGATTTCATCCTCACCCTCATGTCGGTGTGGTGGGAGAAGGGCCGGATCGCCTTGGAGGAGTTCGCCAGGGCGTCCAAGCGGCCGGCATCGGAAGGCCCGAGCCCCTTCAATCACTTCATCGAACCGTCTCCCGATCAGATGCTCCGGGTGGCTGTCGGCTACGGGTTCCGCCGAGGGCGACTGCGTCACGTCTACTCCCTGCTGCGTGGCAAGGACCTCGAGACCGGTGACGTGAGCGCGGAACGCCGCGACGAGCAGTTCCGTCGGCTGGAGCAGGCCATGGAGGCCACGCTCAACCTCACCCACTGGCATGAGTTTCTCAAGTGTCTGACTGCGGCCGGGTTCCGCAGCCGGCGCATGATCACTGCCGACAACGCCATCCTCTACACCTACGTTCTCTGGCTCACGGGCCGCCTCGACTACCAGGTGGACCTGCACCGACTCCGGCGTGTGATGGCCCGCTGGTTCTTCATGGCCCACACCACCGGCCGATACACGAACTCACCGGAGAGCAGGATCGAGGCTGACCTGCTCAGGCTCCGTGAGCTCCCAGCAGGCGACGCTGACGGGTTCTGCGCCGTGCTCGACCGGGAGGTCAACGCCACCTTCACGCCCGACTACTGGCAGATCACCCTGCCGAACCGCCTCGATTCCTCATCGGCGGGCACCCCTGCGCTGTCCGCCTACTGGGCGGCACTCAACCTGCTCGACGCGGAGGTTCTGTTCTCCACGTTGAAGGTCGCGTCGCTTCTCGAACCGGGGGTCCGGGGAGTGCGCGGCCTCGAACGGCACCACCTGTTCCCGAAGGCGTACCTGTCCTCGCTCGGGATCACGGCGGTGTCGCGCACGAACCAGATCGCCAACATGGCGTTCGTGGACTGGCCCGAGAACGCGGCGATCGCCACCAAGGCGCCGTCGGAGTACTGGCCGGTCATGTCGGCACGCGTCGATCCGCAGCGTCTGGAGCGGCAGATGCACCTGCATGCGCTTCCGAGAGGCTGGGAGCACCTCGCCTACGACGAGTTCCTCGACCGCCGCCGCCGACTCATCGCCGAGGTGACCCGCGAGGGGTTCGAGTGTCTCCTGGAGGAATCTGGCGTAGTCGCCGCCCGAATCGACGCCTCGACCGACACGGCCGACCTCATCGCTGCCGGGGAATCCCGCACCGTCGAGTTCAAGTCCACCGCCCGCTGGAGTGTGCAGGGCAAGGTCCAGGACGCCAGGCTGGAGCAGGTCATCGTCAAGACCGTCGCCAGCTTCATGAACACCGACGGGGGCACGCTACTGATCGGTGTCGCCGACGACGGCACCGTCTTGGGTCTCGACGACGACCTCAGAACCCTCAAGCGTGGCGACCTCGACGGCTACGAGCAATTCCTCACCCAACTCTTCGACAGCCACCTCTCGGGCGCGGCCTTGGCCTTCGTCCATGTCGGCTTCAGCGACGTCGACGGCAAGGTGGTCTGCCGGATCGATGTGTCACCGGCTCCCCGGCCGGTGTTCGCCAAACCGGTCGGCGGCAAGGAACCCACCGACTTCTGGGTTCGCGCCAACAACACCACGCGACAGCTCACCGGGCCGGAGATGGTCGAGTACCAGGCCCACCGCTTCCGGTAGTCGACTCACAAAGTTCGACGGGCGAGCGGCTCCTCAGGCCGTGGGGACCACCTTGAATGCCTCGGCCAGCCGGCCCCGGTCGAACCCGGCGCTCTCGGCGTTCGCCGCCAACCACCCGCTCACCATCTCGTCGAGCTCGCTGCGGTGGCCGGTCTGGCTGGTGTGCGCCCGCAGGGCCGCCATCTTGTCCGCGAAGGTCTCCGTGACGTCCACCACCAGGTCAGGCTCGGGGTGGGCCATCAGCCACACCTGCGGCACCGTGTGCGGGGCGTGGCCCTCCTCGAGCAGTTCGGGGAACGCCCGGGGGTTGCGGGCGTCGGGGTAGACCGCGCACAGCGTCGCCTCCCCGGCGGCGAGGTGGTCGGGGTGGCTGGCGAAGATCCGCTCGAGGATCCGCACCGGTGACTGGCAGATCACGAGCTCCGGGCGGCACCGGCGGATCACCCGGGCCAGGTCCCGCCGCAGGGCCAGGTCGGCCACCACCATCCCGTCCGGGTGCCGCAGGAAGGTGAGGTCCTCCACCCGACCGCGGCCGCCGCCGCCCGCTGCTCGGCCTCGCGCAGCGCCCGCAGCTCGTCGCGGCTGCGGGTCAGGTCGTCGTCGCCGGCGTCGCCCGAGGTGACCAGGCAGTACGACACCGCACAGCCGGCCCGCACCAGCGCGGCCACGGTCCCGGCCGCCCCGAAGTCCACGTCGTCGGGGTGGGCGCAGACCACCAGCGCCCGCTCGGGCACCGTCAACGAGCCCCGGTCGGTGACCAGCTCCCCCACGGCCGCCACCTATCGCAGCACGTAGTCGTCGGGGTTCACGCAGCGGGTCTGCTGCCAGTACTCGAGCAGCGAGAACGGCCAGTTCTGGGCGCTGCGGCCGGTCTCGTTGCGGTACCAGCTGTTGACCGTGGACACCCCCCAGGCCCGAGCCAGGTTCCCGGCGTCGATGCGCTCGTTGTAGGCGTCGTGGACCTCGGGCCTGGGGTCCAGCGAGCCGTACCCGCCCTGGAGCAGGAGGCGCAGCGCCTCGAGCACGTAGCGCACCTCGCACTCGGAGAAGTAGATGATGCTGCCGTTGATCACGATGTTCGTGTTCGGCCCGTAGAGGCAGAACAGGTTCGGGTAGCCGGGCACCGTGATCCCGAGGTAGGCGCGGGCGTCGCCGTGCCAGTGCTCGTGCAGCTCCACCCCGCCCCGGCCCACCACCTCCATTGGCGTGAGGAACTTCGACGCCTGGAAGCCGGTGCCGTAGATGATCACGTCGACGGCGTGCTCGACGCCGTCGGCGGTGCGGATCCCCGCCGGGGTGATCTCGGCGATCGCCTCGGTGATGAGCGACACGTCGTCCCGGGTGAGGGTGCGGGCCCAGATCCCGTTGTCGCGGATCACCCGCTTGGCCGCCGGCGGATAGTGGGGGGTGACGGCCTCGAGCAGCTCGGGGTGGTTGCCGAACTCGGCCTGGAGGTAGCCGAGGAGCATCTGGCGGACCATCTCGTTGCCGGCGCTGACCGACTCGTCCTTCGGTTCCCAGTCGGGGTCGACGGTGACCAGCGGGAGCAGGCCCTCGCAGTTCCGCCAGAACAGCCAGAACCGGTACCAGGAGGCGTAGCCGGGCACGTGGCGGAACAGCCACATCTGCTCCTCGGACACGTCGTCGTGGTAGTCGGGGGTCGGCAGCAGCCACGGCGGGGTGCGCTGGAACACGAGCACCTCGGCGGCCTCGTCCGCGATCACCGGCACGAACTGCACCGCGCTGGCACCGGTGCCGATCACCGCCACCCGCTTGCCCGCCAGGCCCACGTCGTGGTCCCAGCGGGCCGAGTGGAACGACGGCCCGGCGAAGGTGTCCCGCCCGGGGATGTCCGGGAAGCTCGGCCGGTTGAGCTGGCCCACCGCCGAGATGACCGCGTTGACCTCGAGGGTCTCCTCACCTTCGGGACCGCGAACCTCGAGCACCCACAGCTGGCGGTCCTCGTCCCAGGTCGCCCGGGTCACCTCGGTGCGGAACCGGATGTGGTCGCGCACCCCGAACTCGTCCGCGCAGCGGCGGAAGTAGTCGAGCAGCACGTCCCGGGTGGAGAAGTGCTGCGGCCAGTCGTCGCGCTGGGCGAACGAGTAGCTGTAGAAGTGGTTGGACACGTCCACCCGGCAACCCGGGTAGGAGTTCTCCAGCCAGGTCCCCCCGACGTCGTCGTCCTTCTCGAGCACCACGTAGGGGATCCCCGCCTGCCCCAGCCGGTGGGCGGCGAGCAGCCCCGACATGCCCGCCCCGATCACGGCCACCCGGAAGGGACGGTCCGGGGCCAGGTCCTCCTTGCGCCAGCCGGGCGCCCGCAGGTCCTCGCCGGCGATGCCCAGCTCCTCCTCGAACAGCGGCAGGTAGTCGTCCTCGGCCGAGCCGCCGACGACGAACTCCAGCAGCGGTCGCAGCTCGTCATGGGAGGGG
>NZ_DAIUCK010000006.1:0-57474 GCF_036846205.1 Rhabdothermincola sp.
CCCTCAACTATTCCGGCATGTCAAACGCGTGCCTGAGCACGCGTTTGACATGCCAGAACGCCCAGACCGGGGGCGATGAGGCCTGGAGTGAGCGGCAGATGAGACTGAAGTCACAGATGGCCGCTCTTGGCAATGAGACAAGATCAGCCTTATTGTCTTACTAGATGGTCGTCTTCAACGGGGGAGATGAGGGGGTGTCGGCGGTGACCAGTCCAGCCGAGCCCCGGTCAGACCGACTTGACGCGCGGATCGTGGCGGGAGCGCTTCGCTGCGTATCGCGCTCGGGTGTGCGGCGCACCACGCTCGACGACATCGCCCAGGAGGCAGGCTGCAGCCGGGCCACGATCTACCGGCTCTTCCCCGGCGGTCGCGACGTGCTGCTCCTGGCGGTGCTGGATGCGGAGGTCCAACGGCTGCTCCAGGTCATGCAGCGCAGGCTGGATCGGGCCGGGACCTTGGAGGAGGCGTTGGTGCTGGCGATCGGGGGCACCGCCGAGGTGCTGCGGGACCACGACGCGCTCCAGTACCTCCTGGCCAACGAGCCGGGGGTCGTGCTGCCCCATCTCAGCTTCGACGGCCTTGATCCGCTCCTCGAGCGAGCGGTCGCCTTCCTCGCCCCACATCTCCGCCGCTTCCTCCCCGAGGACCGCGCCCGCCGGGCCGCCGAGTGGGCGGCCCGCCTGGTGGTGGCGTACGCCGCCGACCCCGAAGCACCCATCGATCTCACCGATGAGGCCGACGTCCGTCGGCTGGTCTCGACCTTCGTCCTTCCCGGGCTCATCCCCGTTCACGAACAGGAGCAGACGCATGTCCAGCACTGAGGAGATCATCGGCCGGTCCGAGGTGAACGACCTCGAGGCGATCCTCGCCATCACCAACACCGACGTCGACGCGCTCGTCCATACGGTCAAGGACAACGCCGATGCCATCTTCACCTGGGACTACGAGAAGGGTGCGCGGCCCGCGCTCAACAAGCTCTACGAGAAGGCGAAGAACGCACAGTGGAACGGTGAGACCGACCTGCCCTGGGACACCGACGTGGACCAGGAGAAGGTGGTGCTCGCCAATGCGGCGGCCAACGGTCAGAGCGAGATGGACCTCAGCGGGACCTGCTTCGAGCACTGGGGCGACAAGGAATGGCTGCAGCTCGGCATCGAGTCACAGAACTGGACGCTCAGCCAGTTCATGCACGGTGAGCAGGGTGCGCTGATCTGCACCGCCAAGATCGTGGAGACCGTGCCCTGGATCGACGCCAAGTACTACGCCTCGACCCAGGTGATGGACGAGGCCCGCCACGTGGAGGTCTTCGCCAAGTACCTCGATGAGAAGCTGTCCGGGCATTACCCGATCAACGCCCACCTGCGGATGCTGCTCGACGACATCATCGAGGACAGCCGCTGGGACATGACCTACCTGGGCATGCAGATCATGGTGGAGGGCTTGGCACTCGCCGCGTTCGGCTTCATGCACAACCTCACCACCGAGCCGCTGCTCAAGCAGCTGCTGCGCTACGTGATGAGCGACGAGGCCCGCCACGTGGCCTTCGGGGTGCTGTCGCTCAAGGAGTTCTACGCCGAGCTGGATGCCAAGGAGATCCGCGAGCGCCAGGAGTTCGCGTTCGAGGCCGCGGTGCGGATGCGGGACCGGTTCCTCCAGCAGGAGGTGTGGGATCGCATGGGCGTGCCGGTCAAGGAAGCCGTGTCGCTGGTGATGGCCACGCCGGAGCAGCAGGTCTTCCAGGCGATGCTGTTCTCGAAGATCGTGCCGAACTGCAAGAAGCTGGGACTCCTCGATGCCGCGGACGGGTGGCTGCGCAAGAAGTTCACCGAGCTGGGCGTGATCATGTTCGAGGACTGGGCCGACACCGGCGAGGAGTACGACCAGTTCGCGCTCGGCCAGGAGGTCCCCGCCGTCTCCTGATCGGGTCGGCACCCCGAGCAGACGGGGGCGCCGTGATCGGGGTAGGGGAGCAGGGACGAGCCACGAGGCGCAATAGGATCCAGGGCTCGTGAGCGAGCCCCGGATCGCGTTCGTGACCGCCCCGGCGCTGCCCCACGAGGACGAGGACCGGCCACTGATCGACTCGGGTCTCGCTGATCGAGCCGTACGCGGTGAGTGGGTGGCATGGGACTCCGCCACCGTCGATTGGCGGGACTACGACCTGGTGGTGATCCGCTCCACGTGGGACTACCACCGCCGGCTCGACCACTTCCTCGAGTGGTGCACACGGGTCGAGTGTGACACCACGCTGTGCAACCCCGGCCCGGCCGTGCGGTGGAACGCCCACAAGCGCTACCTGCTGGATCTCGAGCGCTGCGGCGTGCCGGTGGTGCCGACCGTGCTGGTCGAGTCCGGGGAAGCCGATGGTCTCGGCATGATCCTCGACGCGCGGGGCTGGGACGACGTGGTGATCAAGCCCGCGGTGTCCGCCGGCTCGTTCGGCACCACCCGCCATCGCCTCGACGACCCGGATGGCGAGCGGGCCCTGGCCGCGCTGACCGCGCAGGGCGACGCGCTGGTTCAGCCCTTCCTGGACGGGGTGGAATCGCGGGGAGAGACCTCGCTGGTGATTGTCGCCGGCACGATCACCCACGCGGTGTCGAAGGTCCCCTCACCGGGTGAGTTCCGCGTCCAGCCGCAGTTCGGGGGCGGCGAGCGGCCGGTGGAGGCCACCACGGCGGAGCGCGAGCTCGCGACCCGAGCCCTCGAGGCGGCCAGCTCGATCGTCGGGCCGGTGCTGTACGCCCGGGTCGACTGCGTCACGGTCGACGGTGAGCCGCTGCTCATGGAGCTGGAGCTCATCGAGCCGGCGCTGTACCTGCCCCTGGGCCCACCCGCTGCCGCGGTCCGCTTCGTCGACGCGGTGGTCGAGCTCGCCACCCGGTGAACCGCACCCGCCCCGACGGCTGGGGTGAGGCGCGCTGGTAGGGTGCCGAGGATGCCCGCCGAGTCACCTGCCGACCTGCTCGTGCTGCTCGGGCTGCGGTTGAAGGGCTTCGCCGAGCCCGCCGCGCTGGCCGAGGCCGTGGGGCTCACGGTGGCCACGGTCGAGAAGCACCTCGAGGTGTTCGAGGCCGAGTCGCTGGTACGTCATCGCCAGGGCCGGGTGAGTGGTTGGACCTTGACCGCCGCCGGTCGGGCCGAGGGTGAGCGGCTCCTCGCCGCCGAGCTCGACGAGACCGGCACCCGCGAGCCCGTGGCCAGCGCCTATCGCTCGTTCCTCCGGCACAACCCCGCGCTCCTCGAGCTGTGCACCCGCTGGCAGGTGCGCGAGACCGGCGACGGCGCGGTGGTGAACGACCACACCGATCGCGGCTACGACCAGGCGCTGGTGGACGAGCTGGTGTCGCTCGACGCGGCCATCGGCCCGGTGTGCGATCGCCTGGCCGGCGCGCTCCAGCGCTTCTCCGGGTACCGTCCCCGGTTCACGATCGCGCTCGACCGGGTGCGCCGCGGTGAGCTCGACTGGTTCACCAAGCCGACGGTCGACTCGTACCACACCGTGTGGTTCGAGCTGCACGAGCACCTGCTGGCCACGCTCGGCATCGAGCGGGGCAGCGAGACCAGGGAGTGAGGGCACCAGAGACGATGGCTCGCTTCGGACGTGTGCTGACCGCAATGGTGACGCCGTTCGGCGCCGACGGCCGGGTCGACCTCGACGGCGCGGCTGCGCTGGCCCGATGGCTGGTCGAGCAGGGCAACGACGGGCTGGTGGTCACCGGCACGACCGGTGAGGCCAGCGTGCTCACCGACGATGAGCAGGTCGAGGTGTGGCGAGCGGTGCGGGCCGCGGTGGACGTCCCGCTGGTGGCCGGGAGCGGCACCAACGACACCAGGCACGCGGCGGAGCTGACCGCCAGGGCCGATGCCGCGGGCCTCGACGGCGTGCTGGTGGTGACGCCCTACTACAACCGGCCCTCGCAGGCGGGGATCGAAGCCCACTTCCGCCGGGTCGCGGCCGCCACCCGCCTGCCGGTCCTGCTCTACGACATCCCGGTGCGCACCGGGCGCAAGATCTCCCACGACGTGCTGGTCCGCCTGGCCCGGGAGGTTCCCAACATCGTGGGGGTGAAGGACGCGGCCGGCGACCCCGCCGCCTCGGCGCGCCTGCTGGCCGAGGCACCCGATGGCTTCGAGCTCTACAGCGGTGACGATTCCCTGACCCTGCCCCTGCTGGCCGTCGGGGCGGTCGGCGTCATCGGTGTGTGCACCCACTGGGCGGCGGCGCCGATGGGGGAGATGATCGCGGCATTCGAGCGCGGTGAGCTGGCCGAGGCCCGGCGGATCAACGCCCGGCTCCTCGAGAGCTACGACTTCGAGACCGGAGACGCCGCGCCCAACCCCATCCCTGCCAAGGCCATGCTCCGGGCGCTCGGCCAGCCGGCCGGCCAGTGCCGCCTCCCCATGGGCGACGCGCCGGCGGGCCTGGAGGACCGGGCGCTCGAGGTCTGGAAGAACCTGCATGGCTGAGCCGGTCCGGATCACCTTCCTCGGGGGCCTGGGGGAGATCGGCCGCAACTGCGCCTGTATCGAGGTCGAGGGCTCGATCATGCTGCTCGACTGCGGGCTGATGTTCCCGGATCTCGACATGTTGGGTGTCGACCTGGTCCTGCCCGACTTCACGTACCTGCGCGAGAACGCGGAGCGCATCGTGGGTGCCGTCGCCACGCACGGGCACGAGGACCACGTCGGTGGGTTCTCGTTCCTGCTGCGGGAGCTGTCCTTCCCGATCTACGGCTCCGCGCTCACGTTGGGGTTGGCGGGCAACCGCATCGAGGAGGCGGGGCTGCTCGACCGTACCGAGTTGATCGCGGTGCGCGACGGTGAGCGCCGCACCATCGGGCCCTTCGACGTGGAGTTCATCCCGGTCACGCACTCGGTGCCACACGGCTTCGCCACGGCGTTCCACACCCCACAGGGGGTCATCCTGCACTCGGGCGATTTCAAGCTCGACCTGAACCCGGTCGATGGCCGCCTCACGGACCTGGCTCGCATCGGTGCGATCGCCGACCATGAGGGGATACGCCTGCTGCTGTCCGATTCGACCAACGCGGACGAGCACGGCCACAGCTCGTCGGAGTCGAGCGTGGGCCAGGTGCTCTACGACCTGTTCCACCAGTACGAGGGGCGCCGCATCATCACCACGTGCTTCGCGTCGCACATCCACCGGGTGCAGCAGATCGCGGATGCGGCCCTCGCGTTCGGGCGCACGATCGCCACGATGGGCCTGTCGATGAAGCGCAACGTCAGCCTGGCACGGGCGATGGGGCTGCTGCGCATACCCGACCATGCGTTGCGAGACATCGAGGAGGTCGCCGATCTCGATCCCGCGCAGGTCTGCGTCATCAGCACCGGCTCCCAGGGTGAGCCGATGTCGGCGCTGGCGTTGCTGGCGGCCAGCGAGAACCGCTGGTTGCAACTCGGCCCCGGCGACGTTGTGATCATGAGCTCGCATCCGATCCCCGGCAACGAGGCCAACGTCAGCAAGGTGATCGACGGCCTGGTCCGGCTGGGCGCCGATGTCGTGCACTCGGGCATCGCCGACGTGCACGCCACGGGCCACGCCAAGCAGGAGGAGCTCAAGACCCTGCTGTCGATCACCCGGCCGGAGTGGTTCGTGCCGGTGCACGGCGAGTACCGCCATCTCGTGGCCCACGCCCGGCTCGCGACGGGCATGGGGTTCCGATCGGAGCAGGTCATGGTGTGCGAGGACGGGGACCGCCTGACGCTGCACGACGACGGCCTCGAGGTGCAGCGGGGCGCAGTGCCGGCCGGGTACCTCTACGTCGACGGCATCATCGGTGACGTGAGCGCGGGGGTGCTGCGCGATCGCCGGGTCCTGGCCGAAGAAGGCGTGGTGGTGGTCATCGTGGCGGTGGACGTCACCACCGGGGCGATCGTGACCGGTCCGGAGGTCATCACCCGGGGTTGGGTGCACGCTCCCGAGGCCGAGGACCTGCTCGACCAGTGCGCGCAGCAGGTGCGTGACGCGGTGAAAGACGCCTTCAACAAGGACGCCACCGACATCGAGAGCCTGCAGCGCCACGTGCGGCGGGCCGCGGGCCGTTTCGTGAACGAGCAGACTCGGCGCCGACCCATGATCGTCCCGGTGGTGATGGAGGTCTAGCCGGCGTTACCCTCGGCGGCCATGTCCTCCCGCACGCTCATCGCCGATGCCGAGGCCACACTGCTCGACCGCAAGGAGCAGCTCAGCCTGGAGGAGCTGGCGGCGCTGGCCGCGCTCCCGAGCTCGTCGGTGCCGTCGCTCGCCGCCCTGGCGCACGAGGTGCGCCTCGCCTGGTGCGGCCCCGAGGTCGAGGTCGAGGGCATCCTGTCGGCGAAGACCGGCGGCTGCCCCGAGGACTGCCATTTCTGCAGCCAGTCGGCCCGTTTCGAGACGCAGGTGCTCGCCACCCCGTTCCTCGATACCGACCAGGTGCTGCGGGCCGCCGAGGAGACCGCCCGGCTCGGTGCGTCGGAGTTCTGCATCGTGCTGGCGGTCCGTGGCCCGGACGAGCGCACGATGCAGCGGCTGCTGGAGCTGGTGCCGATGGTGCGCGACCGGGTGGGCATCAACGTGGCCGTGAGCGCCGGCATCCTCACCGACGAGCAGGCCCGCCGCCTGGCCGAGGGCGGGGTGCACCGCTACAACCACAACCTCGAGACCGCCCGGTCCTTCTTCCCGCAGGTGGTCACCACCCACAGCTGGGACGAGCGCTTCGAGACCTGCCGGCTGGTGCGCCGCCACGGTATGGAGCTGTGCTGCGGGGTGCTTCTGGGGATGGGGGAGTCGGTCGAGCAGCGCATCGAGCTGATCGGCCAGCTCCGGGAGGTGGCCCCGGACGAGGTGCCGATCAACTTCTTGAACCCCCGGCCGGGCACCCCGTTCGGGGATCGCCCGCTGGTGGAGCCGTTGGAGGCCATCCGGTGGATCGCGCTGTTCCGCCTGGGCCTGCCCGGTGCCATCCTGCGCTACGCGGGCGGCCGGGAGGTGACCCTGCGCGAACTGCAGGCCCTGGGCATGACCGCCGGCATCAACGCACTGATCGTGGGTAACTACTTGACCACCCTCGGGCGGTCCCCGGAGGAGGACCTGCAGATGCTCGACGACCTGCGCATGCCCATCGGGGTCCTGTCGAAGGTGCTCTAGGGCCGATGGACCCCTGGTGCCGGTGGTGCGGCGCCCGCGCCGGGGCCTGTGACCAGGTGGCCTGCCGGCGGGCGCTCGACCCCCCTCGCTACTGCCCGTCATGCGGTCGACGCCTGCGGGTGGTGGTCATCCCGACCGGCTTCGAGGCCACCTGCCGCGAGCACGGTTCGCTCCCACCCGCCTGAGCCTCACCCGCGAGGGCCCGATGCAGGTGGGCGCTGGGCGTCGCCCATGATCCGCCAGTGGCTGATGTTGCTGCTGTTAGCGTTGAGGCCACTGTGGCCACGAAGCAACGCAGCACGACGTCCTCGTCGCGCCCGAGGTCCACGCCCCCGGCACGCACCGGCCGAGGCGCGAAGGGCTCGACGTCCGGCAAGCCTCGCCAGAGGCGCCAGACGAAGGGCCGGTCCGGATCCGGCAGGTCCCGGTCGGGGAGGGGCGGCCTGGCGGCGGCGATCCGGGAAGCCTTCGCCGGCCACGGCCACGACGTCTGGGGGGTGGTGTGCATCGCCGCCGGCATCGTCGCCGCGCTCGGGGTCTTCGCCGATGCGGCGGGCCCGGTGGGCGAGGCGGTCGCCGGCATGCTCGGCTCCCTGGTCGGCCGCCTGGCGTGGCTGGTCCCGATCGCGCTGGTCGCCCTCGGCGCCACCCTCGTGCGGGGGCCCCGGGAGGGTGAGCGCACCCGGCTGCCGGTCCGGCCGATCATCGGCGCGGTGCTCCTCGCGGTCGCGGGCTCGGGGCTGCTCCATCTCGCCGGGGGCCGCCCGCCGCTCGACGCCCCCACCGCCGAGCTGGCTCGCGCCGGTGGCTACGCGGGCGCGCTCACCGGCGGTCCCCTGGGCGAGTTGCTCGGGGTGTGGGGGTCGGGATTCGTGCTCGGCGCCATCGCGGTGATCGGGCTGGTGCTGCTGACTGGCACACCGGTGCGCGCCGCGTGGGCGCGGGTCGCGGCGGTGTCGGCAGCGGTGGGCCGCGCCGTGCGGGACCGGTCGCGTCCCCTGTTCCACCTCGGCGACGGGGACCACACCATCGATCTGCGCGAGCAACGACCCGAAGGCGAACCGGACGAGGCTCGACCGGAGAACCGGCTCCCGGCAGTGGACGATGCCCCCACCGTGGTGGTGGCCGGGGAGGATCCACTGCCCGAGCCCGACGTCCCCGAGGAGGAGCCGGTGGAGCTCGAGCCCGCCGCCGAGCACCTCGTGCACGTTCCCGGGCCCGACGACGTGCCGGGTGAGGTCGAGCAGCTCGCCATCGACCTCGGTCCCGCTGCTCGGCCGCCGACCTGGAAGCTGCCACCGGCCAAGCTCCTCGACCGCTCCGAGGCCCAGGAAGTCGACCGGGCGTTCGTGGAGGAACAGGGCCGGACCCTCGAGAACGCCTTGGCCGAGCACGGGGTGCAGACCCGCCTGGTGGGCATGGTGGTCGGCCCGACGGTGACCCGCTACGAGCTCGAGCTCGCCCCGGGGGTCAAGGTCGCCAAGGTGACCAGCCTGCACCGTGACATCGCCTATGCCATGGCCTCGCCCGACGTGCGGATCCTCGCCCCCATCCCCGGGCGCCAGGCCATCGGGGTGGAGGTGCCCAACGCCAGGCGGCAGGTGGTGGCGCTGGGCGACATCCTCCAGTCGGAGGAAGCGAAGCGGGCCAAGCACCCCCTGGAGGTGGCGATCGGTCGTGACATCAACGGGCGGGCGATCCTGGCCAACCTGGCGACGATGCCCCACATCCTCATCGCCGGGGCCACCGGGGCGGGCAAGTCGTCGTGCATCAACTCCCTGATCACCTCGGTGCTGATGCGCTCGACACCCGACCAGGTGCGGATGATCCTCGTCGACCCCAAGCGGGTGGAGCTGGGCCAGTACAACCGCCTCCCGCACCTGCTGACGGGCGTGGTGACCAACCCGAAGAAGGCCGCCAACGCGCTGGCGTGGGCGGTGCGGGAGATGGAGCGGCGCTACGACCTGCTCTCGGAGGTCGGCTTCCGCGACATCAACGGGTACAACGCGGCCTACGACCGCGGCGACCTCGTCGACGACGCGCCCGGTGCCCCGCAGTACGAGCGCCTGCCGTACATCCTGGTGGTGGTCGACGAGCTCAACGACCTCATGATGGTGGCGGCCCGCGACGTGGAGGAGTCGATCTGCCGCATCGCCCAGATGGCCCGCGCGGTCGGTATCCACCTGGTCATCGCCACCCAGCGGCCGTCGGTCAACGTCATCACCGGGGTCATCAAGGCCAACATCCCGGCCCGCCTGGCGTTCGCGGTGTCCAGCCTGGCCGACAGTCGGGTGATCCTCGACCAGGGTGGGGCGGAACGGCTGGTCGGCAGGGGCGACATGCTGCTGCTCGGGCCGTCGTCGAGCGTTCCCCAGCGGATCCAGGGCGCGTGGGTGACGGAGAAGGAGGTCCGCAACGTCGTCGCCCACTGGCGGCGGCAGTCTCCCGAGGTGGTCTACGTCGAAGGGGTCGAAGGTCCCGACGACGCGGAGCCCGGCTCCGGTGGCGGGGGCGCCGGTGGTGACGACGACGACGATCTGCTGCTCCAGGCGATGGAGCTCGTGGTCCGCTCCCAGCTCGGGTCGACCTCGATGCTGCAGCGCAAGCTCCGGGTGGGATTCGCGCGTGCCGGACGCCTCATGGATCTGCTCGAGCAGCGTGGCGTCGTCGGCCCCTCGGAGGGCTCGAAGGCCCGTGCGGTGCTCATGACCCCCGAGGAGCTCGACGAGGTCCTGGCCGCCCAGGCCGGCTGACCGTCCGTGCTCCTCGCGGTCGCGTCCGTCCTCGCCGGTCTGGGGCTGCTCACGCAGGCCGCCGACCACTTCGTGCTGGGATCGGCTCGCCTGGCCCGCCTGCTGCAGCTCTCGCCGGTGATCGTGGGCGTGGTGGTGATGGGCTTCGGGACCAGCGCACCGGAGCTGTTCGTGTCGGGCCTGGCGGCTGTCGAGGGCAACGTCGACCTCGGGGTCGGCAACATCCTCGGCTCGAACGTCGCCAACCTCGCGCTCGTGCTCGGGTGCGCGGCACTCGTGCGCCGGGTCGGCGTCACCTCACGGGTCCTGCGCCTCGAGGTCCCGCTCAGCGCGGCCGCCACGGTCGGGTTCGCGGTGATGGTGATGGCCGGTCGCCTCTACCGGATCGAGGGCGCCGTGCTGCTCGTCGGCTTCGCGGGGGCGATGTGGCTGCTGGTTCGGGCCGCGCTGCGCAACCGGGAGGACGAGCGACGCCTCGTCGCCGAGGTGGAGGAGGAGACCGACCACGAGCGCGTCTCGCCCCGCCGGCGGCCGCGGGAGCTGCTGCGGGTGGTGCTGGGGCTCGCCGGCGTCCTGGTGGGGGCACAGCTCCTGGTGAGCGGGGCCACCGACGTGGCGGAGCGGCTCGGTATCTCCCAGGGGATCGTCGGCGTGACCCTGGTGGCGGTGGGAACCTCGTTGCCGGAGCTGGTGACCGCGATCGCCTCGTCACGCCACGGCCACGACGACCTGATCGTGGGGAATGTGCTCGGCTCCAACCTCGTCAACAGCCTCGCCGTGGGAGGTGTGGTGGCGCTGGCCGGCGCCGGCGCGCTCGCCGATCCCGGGGTCGCCCGGCGGGCGGCGGTGGCGTCGATCATCGTGGTCGCCGTGTCGTGGGTGGTGATGGGCCGGCGGCTGCTGGTGGACCGGGTCGAGGGAGGCGTGCTGGTCGGCCTCTACGCCGCCATGGTCCCACTGCTGGTGTTCTGACTCGTGAGCTGAGCGCTCGTGGTGAGCGGCGGCGGTTCCCGCGTGCTAGGAACCGGCCATGAGCGAGCTGGTGGAGTTGGCGTCGGGGCTGAGGTTCCCCGAGGGCCCGGTGGCCATGCCCGACGGCAGCGTGCTGCTGGTCGAGATCGCCCGGGGCACCCTGAGCCGGGTGCGTCCCGGCGGCACGATCGAGGTGGTGGCCGACTGTGGTGGGGGTCCGAACGGCGCGGCCATCGGGCCCGACGGGGCCGTGTACCTCTGCAATAACGGCGGCTTCTTCGACTGGAACGAGGTCGAGGGCATCGGGCTGGTCCCCTCCCCGGGCTCGGCCCACGCGGGCGGTTCGATCCAGCGGGTCGATCCCACCACCGGTGAGGTGCGGGTGGTCTACACCGCCTGCGGCGGCGACCCGCTCATCGCACCCAACGACCTCGTGTTCGACGTGCACGGCGGCTTCTGGTTCACCGACCACGGCGTCACCGGTGACTCGACCCAGGCCGCCGTGCTCTACGCCCACCCCGACGGCTCCCGCATCGAAGGGGTCGTGTACGGGCTCGAGAGCCCCAACGGCATCGGCCTGTCGCCCGACGGGTCGCGCCTGTACGTCGCCGAGACCCACCACGGCCGCCTCTGGGTCTGGGAGGTCACGGGCCCCGGTCGGGTGGCGATGTCGCCCTCGTCGCCGGGCAGGCACGGTGGCGAACTGCTCCACGACGCCCCGGAGGGCCAGCTGTTCGACTCGCTGGCCGTCGACGGCGACGGGTGGGTCTGCGTGGCGACCATCGTCAACGGCGGCATCACCTGCGTGTCGCCCGACGGCTCGACCGTCGAACACGTGCCCGTCCCCGACACGATCGTTACCAACATCTGCTTCGGAGGTGCCGGAGGCCGTACCGCGTTCGTCACCGCGTCGGGCACCGGCAGGCTGTTCGCCTGCGAGTGGCCCCGCCCGGGCCTGCCCCTCGCGTTCTGAACCGGCCGCCCCGATGCGCTGGACGGTCCACGGTAAACGCACCCTGTACCGCAGCGACTGGCTGCGCCTGACGCTGGTCGATGTCGAGGTGCCGGGCATCCGGCGCTTCGAGCACCACGTGGTGCGATCCACCGCACCGGCCGTCGGGGTCATCGTGCACGACCCCGACCGCGGGGTGCTGCTGCTCTGGCGGCACCGCTTCATCACCGACACCTGGGGCTGGGAGATCCCCGCCGGTCGTGTCGACCCCGGTGAGAGCCTGGAGCAGGCCGCGGCCCGCGAGGCGCTGGAGGAGACCGGTTGGCGGCCCGGCCCGCTCGAGCGGCTGGCCAGCTGGTTCCCGACCAACGGGTTGTCCGACCAGTCGTTCACCGCGTACCTGGCGAGCGGCGCGGTGTACGTCGGCGAGCCGACCGACCCCTCGGAGGCCGAGCGGGTGGAATGGGTCCCGGTGGATCGGGTGGTCGAGCTGCTGGCGCAGGGCGCGGTGACCGACGGCCTGTCGCTCACCGGGCTGGCCACCGCGCTCGCCCTCGGCCGGTTGCGCTGACACCGCTCCGGCGGCCGGCAGGTGGCGCTCCGGTACGATCGGGGGATGGCGCGGACCTTCTGGGTGGAGACCCTGGGCTGTCCCAAGAACCAGGTGGACTCCGACAAGCTGGCCGGCACGCTGCTGGCGGAAGGCATGGCCGCCGCGCCGGCACCGGAGGACGCCGACCTGGTGGTGGTCAACACCTGCGCCTTCGTGGAGGATGCCAGGGCCGAGTCGATCGAGACGATCCTCGCGCTGGGCGACGCCCGGCGGCCGGGCGCGCAGCTCGTGGTCACCGGCTGCCTGGCGGAGCGCTATGGCGAGGAGCTGGCGGCGGCGTTGCCGGAGGCCGATGCCGTGGTCGGCTTCGGGGTACCGGTCACCATCGGCGCGAAGCCGACCATCCCGTCGTTCGATCTGCTGAACCTCCCGCGCCCGGCGGTGTCGGCCCCGTGGGCGTACGTGAAGGTCGCCGAGGGCTGCGACCGCAAGTGCGGCTTCTGCGCGATCCCCAGCTTCCGCGGGCGGCAGCGGTCGCGGGCCCTCGACGACGTGCTGGCGGAGATCGACGGGCTCGAGGTCCGTGAGGTCGTGCTGGTCGCCCAGGACCTCGCCAGCTACGGGCGGGACCAGGGCCGGGGCGCCAGGCAGCTCGGGCTGCTGGTGCGTGAGGCGGCCCGGCGGGTCGACTGGGTGCGGTTGCTGTACCTCTATCCCTCCGAGCTGTCCGACGAGCTGATCGACACGATCGTGGCTACCGGTGTGCCCTACTTCGATCTCTCCCTGCAGCACGTGTCGGCGCCGTTGCTGCGGCGCATGCGCCGCTGGGGTGACGCCGGTCGGTTCCTCGAGCGCATCGATCGCATCCGCCGGTCGGAGCCCGGGGCCGTGCTGCGTACCAACTTCATCGTGGGCTATCCGGGGGAGACGGAGGCCGATCACGACGCGCTGCTCGCCTTCGTCGAGCAGGCACAGCTCGACTGGTGCGGGTTCTTCGCCTTCTCCCGCGAGGAGGGCACCTACGCGGCCGGGCTCGACGGCGAGGTCCCGGCGTCGCTGGTGGCCGAGCGGCTGGCCGAGCTGCGCGAGCTGCAGGACGCCATCACCGCGGCCAAGCGCGACGAGCTGCTCGGTAGCCGCGTCGAGGTCCTGGTGGAGGCGCCGGGGCAGGCCCGCAGCTACCGGGAGGCACCCGAGATCGACGGGGTCATCACGGTGCCCTCGCACCTCCCCGTCGGCGACTTCGCCGAGGTCGAGATCACCGGCGCGGCGGGTCCCGATCTGGTGGCGGTGCCGGTCGCCGGGGTGCCCGTCGGGGTCCCGGCAACGGCGCCGACTCCTGCCGGTGTGGCGGCCGGGCGGGCGGGGTCATGAGCGACGTGGAGCCGGGCGAGGGCCGGGCGAGCGCCCCGGCACGCCCAGACGCATCCGTCTACGGTCCCTCGGCGCTGGCCACGCCGGCGAACTTCGTCACCGTCGTGCGGCTGCTCGCCGCACCGGCCTTGTTCGCCATGATCGCCGACACCGTGGCCACCTGGCCCAACTTCGTCTTCTGGACCGTGCTCGCCGCCACCGACTTCGTCGACGGGTTGATGGCCCGCCGCTACGGCACCACCCGCAGCGGCGCCTTCCTCGATCCGCTGGCCGACAAGGTGCTGGTGCTCGGGGCCATGTTCGCCCTGGTCGCCGCGGACGCCTTCCCGCTGGTGCCGGTGGTGGTGATCGCGGCCCGCGAGCTCGGGATCTCGCTGTTCCGGGTGCAACTCGCCCGCCACGGGCTGGCGGTGCCGGCCCGCCCGAGCGCGAAGGCCAAGACCTTCCTCCAGGCGCTGGCCGTCGGCGCGGCCCTGATGCCCTGGCTGGTGCCCTACCGCTGGATCGCCAACTCGCTGCTGTGGGCCGCGGTGTTCTTCGCCCTGGTCAGCGGCGGCCAGTACCTGCTCGACGGTCGACGGGCAGCCACGACCATGTCCCGCGATCCCGGTGGCCATCACGGCCCGGCCGGCGGCTGAGCGGCGAGAGCGTCGAACGATGCGCTGCGAGGTCGTCGCGGTCGGCACGGAGCTGTTGCTCGGCCAGATCGTGGACACGAACTCGGCGTGGATCGGTGAGCAGCTCGCCGTCGCGGGCATCGACTCGCACTTCCAGACCAAGGTGGGCGACAACCGGGAGCGGATCGGACAGGCGTTGCGCATCGCGCTGGATCGCTCCGACGCGGTGATCGTGTGCGGCGGGCTCGGGCCGACCCCCGACGACATCACCCGCGACGTCATCGCGGAGGTGATGGGGGTCGAGTTGCAGCGCGACCCGGAGGTCGAGGAGCGGATCAGGGCGATGTTCGGCGCTCGGGGTCGCGAGATGCCCGCCAGCAACCTCCGCCAGGCACTGGTGCCGGCCGGGGCAGCCGTGATGGCACAGCAACCGGGTACCGCCCCCGGGCTGATCTGCCCGGTCGGCGACAAGGTGATCTACGCCGTCCCCGGCGTGCCCTACGAGATGCAGGAGATGGTGGCGGGCACGGTGATCCCCGACCTGCGGCGACGGGCCGGTGAGCAGGCGGTGATCCGCAGCCGCGTGCTGCGTACCTGGGGCCAGTCCGAGTCGGGTCTGGCGGAGATGCTCGCCGGGCGCATCGAGGAGCTCGATCGGTCAGGTCGGTGCACGCTGGCGTTCCTGGCCAGCGGCATCGAGGGCATCAAGATCCGGGCCACGGCCAAGGCGGCCACCATCGACGAGGCCGACGCCATCCTCGACGCGGAGGTCGAGCTGCTCGAGCAGCTCCTCGGTGATCTGGTCTTCAGCACCCACGACGAGTCCATGGAGGAGGTCGTCGTGGCCATGCTGCGCGACCGGGGACTCACCCTCGCCACCGCCGAGTCGGTCACCGGCGGGCTGGTGTCCGCCCGGGTGACCGCGGTGCCCGGCGCGAGCGAGGTGTTCCGGGGTGGGGTGGTCTCCTACGCCAGCGAGGTGAAGTTCGACGTGCTGGGGGTGCGCCGGGGCCCGGTGGTGAGCGACGAGGCGGCGATCGAGATGGCGGAGGGAGCCTGCCGGTTGCTGGGCGCGGACTGCGCGGTGGCGGTCACCGGGGTGGCCGGACCGGCCGAGCAGGAGGGTGTGCCGGTCGGCACCGTCTTCATGGCGGTGACCGTCGAGGGCGACACCCGTTCGGCCATGGTGCGCCTGCCCGGCGATCGGGAACGGGTCCGCCAGTTCGCCGCCATCTCGGTGCTGGCCATGCTCCGGCGAGCGTTGCGGGGCCGCTAGGTGACCGGGACGTCGGGAGGCTCCGCATGGCCAGGCTGTTCATCGCCGTGCAGCCGCCCGAGGACGTGCTCGACGCGCTGGCCGCGCTCCCTCGACCGGACGAGCCCGGGGTGCGCTGGACCCGCCGCGAGCACTGGCACGTGACCCTGCGGTTCCTGGGGGAGGCCGACCCGGAGGAGGCCATCGAGGCGTTGGCCGGTCTCGATCAGCCCGAGACGGAGGCGTTGCTGGGCCCGGCGGTGAGCCGGGTGGGCCGCTTCGTGGTGGCCGTCCCGGTGCAGGGACTCGACGAGCTGGCGGCGGCGGTGCGGGCGCGCACCGCGGGGATCGGGGAGCCCCCCGATCCCCGGCCCTTCACCGGCCACCTGACCCTGGCCCGACTGGGTCGGCGCGCCGCCTGCGGGCTGGCCGGGGCGCCGTTCTCGGCTCGGTTCCCCGTGCGGGAGGTCGAGCTGGTGCGAAGCACGCTCACCGCCGAGGGTCCGATCCACGAGGTGATCGCCCGCCGGCCGTTGCGGCCCCGCTGAGCGCGCCAGACCCGCCGGGGTGGGGCGTCACGGTCAGGGGGAGCCGGCGCGGTCTGCTCCGGTGGGGTCGGTGTCGCGGTCGAGGCGCAGCGCGCAGGAGTTCATGCAGAAGCGCTGGCCGGTGGGTCGGGGCCCGTCGTCGAACACGTGCCCCAGGTGGGCCCCGCAGGAGGCGCAGACCACCTCGGTGCGCACCATGCCGTGGCTGGTGTCGAGGCGGGTGTCGACGGCCCCCTCGATGGGCTGCCAGAAGCTCGGCCACCCGGTGCCGGAGTCGTACTTGGTGTCGGAGGTGTACAGGGGGGCGTCGCAGACCACGCAGCGGTAGACGCCGTCGTCGTGGCAGTCCCAGTACTCGCCGGTGAAGGCCCGTTCGGTGCCGCCATCCTGGGTGACGTGGTACTGCTCGGGGGTGAGCCGTCGGCGCAGGTCGGTGTCGTCCATGTCGCTCCTCTGGGTCTGGCCGGTTCGGTCGAGGGGGTCGTCGGTGGCGGTCAGGGAAACACCTCCTCCGCCCGGGTCGTTCCCTGGCGGCGGGTCCCGGCGGGGAATGCTTGATCGAACGGCTGTTCGCAATTACGTTGGCGTCATTCCTGTCAGACCCCCCGGGTAGGGTCGCACAAGATCGCTGCGTACGCCGGGCGACCGGGCCGATCCGCAGCCACCCAGCACGCATCGTCAGAGCAGCAAAGGGGAGCACGGTGGAGCGAGAGAAGGCCCTCGAGATGGCCCTGGGCCAGATCGAGAAGCAGTTCGGCAAAGGGTCGGTCATGAAGATGGGCGAGAAGGGCGCCATGGCGGTCGAGACCATCCCGACCGGCGCCTTGGCCCTCGACCTGGCACTCGGCGTCGGGGGGCTCCCCCGGGGCCGGATCGTCGAGATCTACGGCCCGGAATCGTCGGGCAAGTCCACCCTCGCCATGCACGTCGTGGCCGAGGCCCAGCGCAACGGCGGCATCTGCGCCTACATCGACGCCGAGCACGCCATGGACCCGGTCTACGCCCGGGCCATCGGCGTCGACGTCGACGAGCTGCTCATCTCCCAGCCCGACACCGGTGAGCAGGCCTTGGAGATCGCCGACATGCTCATCCGTTCCGGGGCGCTCGACGTGGTGGTCATCGACTCGGTGGCCGCCCTCACCCCTCGGGCCGAGATCGAGGGTGAGATGGGCGACTCCCACGTCGGGTTGCAGGCGCGGCTGATGTCGCAGGCACTGCGCAAGCTCACCGCCAACCTCAACAAGTCGAACACCATCTGCATCTTCATCAACCAGCTCCGGGAGAAGATCGGTGTGATGTTCGGGTCACCCGAGACCACCCCGGGTGGGCGGGCGCTCAAGTTCTATGCGTCGGTCCGGCTCGACATCCGCCGCATCGAATCCATCAAGGACGGCGTCGAGGTGATCGGCAACCGCACCCGGGTCAAGGTGGTGAAGAACAAGGTGGCCCCCCCGTTCCGGCAGTGCGAGTTCGACATCATGTACGGCAAGGGCATCAGCCGTGAGGGGTCCTTGCTTGACGTCGGGGTCGATCAGGGCATCGTCAAGAAGTCGGGGGCCTGGTTCACCTACGAGGGTGAGCAGCTCGGGCAAGGGCGCGAGAACGCCAAGCAGTTCCTGGCGGAGAACCCCGAGATCATGATGGAGATCTCCGACCGGGTGCTCAGCGCGGTGGGCATCGGCGTCACGGACGAGATGACCGACGCCGACGACATCCCCATCACCCTCGACGACTGAGTCCCGCCAGTCGCCAGCGAGCCGTCCCCGGGACGGTCGCCACTGCCTCCCCCTCGGCGAGGTGGCGGCCGTTCCGGTGCGGGCGGCGCCGTCATCGGGATCGGGCCCCGCGGAGGTCGGAGCCGTCTCGCTGGTCGAGGTGGCGCCTCCTAACCTGGACCGGGTGGATCGCCGGTACTTCATCCGCACCTACGGGTGCCAGATGAACGAGCACGACTCGGAGCGCATCGCTGGTCTCCTCGAGGCCGAGGGTCTGGTGGCGGCCAACTCCCCCGACGAAGCCGACGTGGTCGTGCTCAACACCTGCTGCATCCGGGAGAACGCCGACAACAAGCTCTACGGCGCCCTCGGGCACCTCAAGGCGGCCAAGGCCGCCCGGCCCGAGCTCGAGATCGTCGTCGCCGGCTGCCTCGCCCAGAAGGACCGCGAGCTCATCCGCCAGCGAGCCAGCCACGTCGACGTGGTCGTGGGCACCCACAACGTGCACCGCACCGCGGAGCTGCTCGAGCGCGCCCGCCGGGAAGGGCCGGTGGTGGAGATCTGGGACGAGGCCCTCGATGAGGCGGAGGCCTTCCCGTCCGCGCTCCCCGTGAAGCGAGAGGTCGACTACGCGGCGTGGGTCACCATCCAGGTGGGCTGCGACAACCGCTGCGCGTTCTGCATCGTGCCCGCGGTGCGGGGGCGGGAGATCAGCCGCCCCATGGACGAGCTGGTGGCGGAGGTCGAGCGGCTGGCATCCGACGGGGTGGTGGAGGTGACCCTGCTCGGCCAGAACGTCAACTCCTACGGGCGGGACCTCACCAGGCGCCGACCGCTGTTCGCCGAGTTGCTCGGGGCGGTGGCGCAGGTGGAGGGCATCGAGCGGGTCCGCTTCACCAGCCCTCACCCGAAGGACCTCCGGCCCGAGACCATCGAGGCGATGGCCACCCACCCCGCCGTCTGCCCGCACCTGCACCTGCCCCTCCAGTCGGGCAGCGATCGGGTGCTGGCGGCGATGCACCGGGGCTACACCGCCGAGCGGTACCTCAGCCGGCTGGAGGCGGCGCGCGCCGCGGTGGCCGATCTCGCGGTCACGACCGACCTGATCGTCGGGTTCCCGGGGGAGACTGACGAAGACTTCGAGCGCACGCTCGAGGTGGTGGCCGCCGCGGGCTACGACAGCGCGTACACCTTCGTGTTCTCACCCCGTCCAGGCACGGAGGCCGCTGCGCTCACCGATCGGTTCCTGCCCCCGGAGGTGGTGGCCGAACGGTTCGAGCGGCTGCGAGTCGTCGTCGAGCGTTCCGCGCTGGCCCGGCACCGGGCCCGCATCGGCCGCGAGGAACTGGTGCTGGTCGAAGGTCCCAGCAAGAAGGACCCGTCGCTCACCACCGGGCGCACGGGGCAGAACAAGCTGGTCCACTTCCGCAGCGCCGAGCACCTGCGGCCCGGCACCTTCGCTCGGGTGCGGGTCACGGATGCCAGCGCGCACTTCCTGCGGGGCGACCTGTTGGCGGTGACCGCGGCGCCCCGCCATCGCCGGCGCATCCCGGTGGTGGCCGGCTGAGCGGCGCCGCGCCGGCCCGCCACGTGGCGCTGGTCGGTCCCACCGCCTCGGGCAAGTCGGCGGTGGCGCTCGCGCTGGCCCGCCGGTACCCGGAGCTGGAGTTGGTGTCGGTCGACTCGATGCAGGTGTACCGGGGCATGGACATCGGCACCGCCAAGCCGACGCCGGCCGAGCGGGCCGAGGTGCCCCATCACCTCATCGACCTGGTGGATCCCTGGCAGGAGTTCACGGTGGCCGAGTTCCAGCGGGCGTTCCAGGAGACACTGGCGGCCATCGAGGCCCGGGGTCACCGGGCCCTGCTCGTCGGGGGAACCGGTCTGTACCTGCGAGCGGTGGTCGACCGCCTGGCGATCCCCGGCCGGTTCCCGCAGGTGCGCGCGGAGCTGGAGGCCGAGGCCGACACGAGTCGTCTCCATCGCCGCCTGGCGGAGCTCGATCCCCCCGCCGCGGCGCGGATGGAGCCGTCGAACCGCCGGCGGGTGCTGCGGGCCTTGGAGGTCACGATCGGCAGCGATCGCCCGTTCTCCTCCTACGGGCCCGGTCTCGACACCTACCCGCCCTCGCCGTACCGCCTGATCGGGCTGCGGGTCCCTCGGGAGGAACTCGACGAACGCATCGCGACCCGGTACCGCCAGCAGCTCGACGCCGGGTTCCTGGAGGAGGTTCGCGGCCTCGCCACCGACCCGCGGGGGATGTCGCGCACCGCCCGTCAGGCGCTCGGGTACAAGGAGCTGCTCGAGCACCTCGAGGGCCACGGCACCCTCGAGGAGGCGCTGGAGAGGGCCATCACCCGCACCCGACGCTTCGCCCGCCGTCAGCTCCGTTGGTTCCGCCGCGACCCCCGCCTCGTATGGATCGACGCCTCCTCCGGGCACAATCCGGTGGGCGAGCTCGCCCGCCTGCTGGGAGACTGAGCCGCCTGCCCACCCACCGATCGAGGAGACCCGTGCAGCTCACCAAGCACCACGGACTGGCCAACGACTTCCTCGTCGTTCTCGACGAGGCGAACGGCGGCACGGTCGAAGTCGACGGCGAGCTGGCCCGCCGGCTCTGCCACCGGCGCACCGGCATCGGTGCCGACGGGCTGATCCGCGGTGGGGTCCCGACCGACGAGGAGCGCGAGGCGGGCATCGACCTCGTCATGCACCTGTACAACGCGGACGGCAGCCGGGCCGAGATGAGCGGCAACGGCATCCGATGCCTGGCTCAGGCCTTCACCCGCCTGCGGGGATGCGACCAGGCGACGGTGGTGGTGCGCACCGACGGTGGCGTCCGTGAGGTGGCGGTGCGAGCCGGCACCGCCACCGAGTCGGTGGCCACGGTGGGGATGGGTCGGGCACAGGACGGCCCGCCGGTGCCCGCCCCGCTGGCCGAGGAGCTCGACGGGCGGTATCGCACGCTCGATCTCGGCAACCCGCACCTGGTGGTCGAGGTGTCCGACCCGGCCGGCGTCGACCTGGCGACCGAGGGGGCGTGGCTGGAGCAGCAGTTCCCCGGCGGGGTCAACGTCGAGTTCATCGCCCCCGGCCCCGGTGACGATCAGGTGACGATGGTGGTGTGGGAACGGGGCGTGGGGATCACCGAGGCGTGCGGCACCGGGGCCTGCGCGGCCGCCGTGACCGCACACGGATGGGGTCTGGTCGGCACCCCGGTACAGGTCCGGATGCCCGGCGGCACGGCGGAGGTCGACATCGGTGACGAGATCCGACTCACGGGCCCGGCGGTGTTCGTGGCGGTCATCGAGGTCGACGGTGGCTGATCGGTCGCGCCGCGCGCGGCCGGCCGAGGGCGGCGTGCACGACCGGGACGGCAGCCACCGCGGTGCGTTCGGCGAGTACGGCGGCGAGTCGACCGGTCTCATCGAGCGGGCCTTCCGGGAACGCATCGTGCTGGTGGGCGTGACCCTCCCACCCCACACCGACGAGGACACCGAGCGCTCCCTCGACGAGCTGGCGCTGCTGGTCGACACCGCGGGAGCCGACGCGGTCGACCGGGTGATCCAGCAGCGCGGCGCGCCCGATCCGGCCACCTACATCGGCAAGGGCAAGTTGGCGGAGCTGCGGGAGCGCTGCGAGGAGCTCGACGCGGACACGGTGGTGTTCGACGACGAGCTCACCCCGGCACAGCAGCGGAACCTGGAGAAGGAGCTGGGCCGCACCGCGCTCGACCGCACCGCGGTGATCCTCGACATCTTCGCCCAGAACGCGCACAGCCAGGAGGGCAAGGCCCAGGTCGAGCTGGCCCAGCTCCGATACCGGCTGCCGCGCCTGCGCGGGAAGGGCCGGGCGCTCAGCCAGCAGGCGGCGGGCATCGGCACCCGGGGTCCCGGCGAGACC
Source organism: Rhabdothermincola sp. (assembly GCF_036846205.1). Classification (NCBI taxonomy): domain Bacteria; kingdom Bacillati; phylum Actinomycetota; class Acidimicrobiia; order Acidimicrobiales; family Iamiaceae; genus Rhabdothermincola; species Rhabdothermincola sp. Next base: position 21,793 of record NZ_DAIUCK010000006.1, read on the forward strand.
CAGCTCGAAGTCGACCGCCGGCGCCTGGAGCGGCGGATGCACAAGCTCGAGGCCGACCTGCGCCGCATCGACCGGACCCGCCGTACCCAGGCCAAGGCCCGCCAGCGGTCGAGCCTGCACCTGGTGGCCATCGTCGGCTACACGAACGCCGGCAAGTCCACGTTGCTCAACCGCCTCACCGACGCCGGGGTGCTGGTCGAGGACCGGCTCTTCGCCACCCTCGACGCCACCACCCGCCGGCTGCACCTGCCCGGCGGCGAGACCGTCCTGCTGACCGACACCGTGGGGTTCATCACCAAGCTGCCCCACCAGCTGGTGCAGGCCTTCCGGTCCACCCTCGACGTGGTGGTGGACGCCGACCTGCTGGTCCATGTGGTCGACGCCTCGGCCCCGGACCCCGAGGCCAACATCCTCGCCGTGCAGCAGGTGCTGGCCGAGATCGGCGCGGGTTCGATCCCGCAGCTGATGGCCTGCAACAAGGCTGACGTCGCGCCGGGCGCGGCCAGCGCACTGGTGGCGGCCCACCCCGGTGCGGTGGCGATCTCCGCTCGCACCGGCGAGGGCATCGACGCGCTGCTCCGGGCGATCGGTGACCGCCTCCGGGCCTTGACCACCATCCACGAGCTGGTCGTGCCCTACGACCGGGGTGACGTGCTGGCGTCGCTGCACCGGGAGGGAGAGGTGCTGGTGGAGACCGCAGGCGAGGGTGGGGTGCGGGTCCGGGCCCGCCTCGACGAGGCCTCCGCCACCCGCTGGCACGAGTTCGTAGTGGAATAGGGCCCATGGGCTTCACCCCGCCCCCGTATCCCTACGATCGGCTGGTCGAGCTGCGCCGGTCGGCCGATGCCCACGACGGGGGCTGCGTCGATCTGTCCGTCGGCACGCCCACGGACCCGCCGGCGGCCGTGGTGGTCCGCGCTCTGGCCGAGTCGGGTGCCGAGCGCGGCTACCCGCCGTCGGCCGGCACCCCCGCCTACCGCGACGCAGCCGCCGGCTGGCTCCGCCGCCGGCTGGGGGTGGACCTCGACCCCGCTCACCTCGCGGCGTGCGTGGGCACCAAGGAGCTGGTGGCGGGGGTGCCGCACTGGCTGCGCCTGCGCTCACCCGGTCGGGACACGGTGCTGTACCCGGAGGTGAGCTACCCGACCTACGAGATGGGGGCCCTGCTCGCCGGGGCCCGGGCGGTGCCCGTCCGGGTCGACGAGCGGTTCCGCCTCGACCTGTCCTCCGTCGACCCCGCGGACGCGGCCCGGGCGCTGTGCCTGTGGGTCAACACGCCGGGCAACCCGGCCGGCGGGCTGGACGACCTCGGCGCGGTCGCCGCCTGGGGACGGGCACACGGAGTGCCGGTGTTCAGCGACGAGTGCTACGTCGAGTTCACCTGGGACGGCCCGCCCCGCACCATCCTGGAGCACGGTCTCGACGGGGTGGTCGCGGTGCACTCCCTGTCGAAGCGGTCGAATCTGGCCGGGGCCCGAGCGGGCTTCTATGCCGGTGACCCCGAGCTGGTGGGGTACCTGGCCGAGCTGCGCAAGCACGCGGGATTCATGGTGCCGGGGCCGGTGCAGGCCGCGGCGGTCGCCGCCTGGGACGACGACCGCCACGTGGACGAGCAGCGGGACCGCTACCGGCGCCGCCTCGAGCTGTTCGCCGGGATCCTGGCGGCGGTCGGTATCGACGTGCCCCTGCCGGCGGGAGGGTTCTATCTCTGGGCCCCTGCCCCCGGCGGTGATGCCTGGGGCCTCGCCCGGCGCCTGGCCACGGAGGGCGGGGCGCTGGTCAGCCCGGGGGACTTCTACGGGGCGGCCGGCGCGGGCCACGTGCGGGTGGCGGTGGTGCAGCCGGAGGAACGGCTCCGGCTGGTGGGCCGGCGGCTCGGCTGCGGGTGAGCGGGAAGACCGACCATGGACCCGTTTCCGCCGCAGCCGCCACCCCTGGAAGGTGCCGGTCCGCCGGGGCCGCGCAAGGTGTCGCCGGCGGGCTACTGGATCGGTGGGGCGGTCATCGCGGTGGGGGTGGCCATCGCCGTGGTGTGGTTCGTGGTCACGCTCGTGGGCCTGCTGAACGCTCCCGACGACGTCCACCGGGTCGAGGTGGCCTCGAGAACCAGCGTGGCCCTCGATGAAGGGAGCTGGGTGATCTACGTCGAGAGCGACTCGCCGTACGTGGTGGCGAAGCCTGAGGTCGTGATCCGTGACCCGGCTGGCCGGGTGGTGCCGCTCGAGTTCCCGTCGACCAGCCAGACCTACTCCGCGGGCGGCCGGCACGGTCGGTCGATCGCCGAGTTCCGGGCCCGGGTGGCCGGCCGCTACACCGTCGAGACCTACGGCGAGCCGGGAGCCAGCAGCCGGGCCGGAGGCTACCGGGTGGCCATCGGCCGCCCCATCGTGGACGTCGGATCCTTCGCGGGGATCCTGGGGGCGATGGGCGTGGGGCTGGTGTCCACCGTGGTCGGGGTGGTCGTGATCGTGGTGACCGCGGTGCGCCGGTCGCCGGCCAGGCGGGCTGCTGCCCCGGCGCTCGCGCCCTACCAGCCGTACGGCCCGCCTGGGCCCTCCGAGTGGTACCCGCCCACACCACTCGCCGGTGATCCGTCGGCAGGGTCCCGGACACTCATGCCTCCGCCACCTGGGCCGCCATCGGGCTGGCCCCCGCCCGCACCAGGACCCGGGTGGCCGCCTCCCGGCCCGATGCCGCCGGTACCGCCTCCCGGCCCGGTGCCGCCTCCCGAGGTGATCCCGCCACCGCCACCTCCCTGGGAGCCTCCGGTCCCGCCGCGGGACGACGAGCCCGGCCCGTCGCCATGGGCGCCACCGGGTGACGATGGCGAGGCATCGCCTCGAAGCGGGTAGTGACCAGCCGTGATCCCGATCGTGTTGGCGCCACCGCTCCCCGCGGCCCGGGCCCGGCGACCGTCGTCGATCTCGTTGGCGGGCGCGCTCGGCGCCACCCTGATCATGGTCGGGGTGGTGGCGGTGGTGGTGTGGGCTGCGGCCGTGTCCCCCTACGGGTTCGCTCGGTTCACGCTCGCGGACGCGGACCGGACCATCAGTGTCCGCCAGGGCGGCACCTACCTCGTGTTCGAGGAGTTCACCGGCGCGTCGGGCGACGAGCCCCCGCTGCCGTTGCAGGTGTCGGTGATCGACCAGCGCGGGCGGCCCGTGGAGGTGACCTACCTGATCGATCCCACCGACCCGGGCGCGGCGGACAGCTACCGGGTTCCCTTCCACGAGGGGCGGGCCGTGGCCCGCTTCCAGGTCCCCGAGGGCGGGCGCTACCTCGTCCAGGTCGATGTTCGCCCGCCGGGGACGTACCCCGCCGGGCTGTACCGGGCCGACCCGGCAGCCACGGTGGCCATCGGTCGACCGGCGAGCCTCACCTGGATGGGGTCGGTGGCGGCGCCGCTCGTGGTCGGGGTGGCGCCGGTGGTGGTGGGCGTCGGCCTGCTCGCTCGGGCCTGTCGGTCGCGAGCGGGGACGCAGCGTCGTGCACCGCCCCCGGCGCCTGGCGGTCACGGCGGCCAGCGGGCGGTCCGGTAGCCTCGCCGCCCATGGCCGATCTGCGCGCACGTATCGAAGACCTCTGGGAACACCGGGCCGAGTTGGCGGCCGACGACGTGGAGGCCAACCAGGCGGTGTTCGAGGCCATCGCCCTGCTCGACCGCGGCGAGGCTCGGGTGGCCGAGATCGACGGCGGCGGGCGGGTCGTGGTCCACGAGTGGCTCAAGAAGGCGATCCTGCTCTACTTCAAGCAGTCGGCGATGGCCACCATCGAGCTCGGCCCGTTCGAGTACGCGGACAAGATCCCGCTGAAGAGCGGTTTCGAGGCGGCAGGGGTGCGGGTGGTGCCCGGAGCATCGGCCCGGTTCGGGGCGTTCCTCGATCGGGGCGTGGTGCTCATGCCGAGCTACGTGAACATCGGCGCCCGGGTCGGGACCAACACCATGGTCGACACCTGGGCGACAGTGGGATCGTGCGCCCAGATCGGGGCCAACGTGCACCTCTCCGGCGGGGTGGGCATCGGTGGGGTGCTCGAACCTCCCAACGCGGTACCGGTCATCGTCGGCGACGACTGCCTGATCGGCAGCCGCTGCATCGTGGCGGAAGGGGCTCGGGTCGGCGACGGGGTGGTGCTCGGGGCCGGGTGCATCCTCACCGGGTCGATCCCGGTGATCGACGCGGAGACCGGCGAGGAGCTCGGCCGGGGAGTGGTCCCGCCGTGGTGCGTGGCGGTGGCGGCCACCCGGCCGCGATCGTTCCCCGGCGGGGAGTTCGGCCTGCCCTGCGTGCTGGTGGTCAAGCGTCTCGAACCGGGCGAGCGCCACGACAAGGCCGCGCTCAACGAGGTGCTCCGAACGCACGGCGCTGCGACCTGACCCATGGGCTCGGACCTGCTGGCCTTGGCAGCGTCACTGGTGGAGATCCCCTCGGTGAGTTGGCAGGAGGCGGCCATCACCGACCATCTCGAGGCCCGGCTCCGGTCGGTGGCGGGCCTGGAGGTCACCCGGGTGGGCGACAACCTGGTGGCCCGCACCCAGCTCGGCAGGCCCTACCGGGTGATCCTGGCTGGTCACACCGACACCGTGCCCGCCGACGGCAACGAGACGGCGGTGATCGAAGGCGACCGGTTGCGCGGGCTTGGTGCCGCGGACATGAAGGGTGGCCTGGCTGTCATGGTGGATCTGGCCGAGACCGTCACCGAGCCCGCGGTCGATGTCACCTACGTCTTCTACGCCCGCGAGGAAGTGGCGGCCGAGCACAGTGGTCTGGCCGAGGTGTGGTCAGCGCGCCCGGACCTGCTGGCGGGCGACCTGGCTCTGTTGGGTGAGCCGACGCTGGCAGCGGTCGAAGCGGGGTGCCAGGGGACGATGCGCCTGCGGATCGTGCTGCGCGGAGAACGGGCGCACACGGCGCGACCGTGGATGGGTCGCAACGCGATCCACCGGTTGGGCGGGTTGCTCACCGCCTTGGCGGGCTACGAGGAGCGCCGGCCGGTGCTGCAGGGTTGCCGGTACCGGGAGGCGCTGCAAGCGGTGGCTGTCGAGGGTGGGGTCGCGGGCAACGTCGTGCCGGACCGGGTCGTGCTCGAGGTGAACCACCGGTACGCGCCGGACCGCACCCCCCAGCAGGCGCTCGCGCACGTGCAGGAGGTGATCGCTCCCTGGCTGGAGGAGGGTGACGACCTCACGGTGGTCGATCAGGCGCCGCCAGCCGCGCCAGCGCTCGATCACCCGCTGCTCGGCGCGCTGATCGAGCGCAACGGGTTGCCGGTACGGGCCAAGCTCGGCTGGACCGACGTCGCCTTCTTCGCTGCTCGCGGGGTGCCGGCCGCGAACTTCGGGCCAGGTGATGCGGCGGTCGCACACACCCGCGGCGAGTACGTCGAGCGGGCCGACCTCGAGCGGGTGCACGGGGCGCTCACCGACCTGCTCCGCCGCGGGGCCTGAGGCCGGGCTGGTCAGAGCTTGCGCAGCACGGTGACGACCCTCCCGTAGATGGTGACGTCGGCAGGATCGAGCTCCATCGGTGAGAGCCGCTCGTTGGCCGGCACGAGCACCACCTTGCCGCCCTTGCGGTTGAAGGTCTTGACCGTGGCTTCCTCGCCGGGGATGCCGGCCACCACGATGTCGCCCTTCTCGGCGTCGGGCTGCGCCCGAGCGACGACGAAATCGCCGTCGAGGATGCCGGCGTCGATCATCGAGTCGCCCCGGACCCGGAGCATGAACAGGTCGCCCTCGCCGCAGAAGTCGGCCGGCAGGGGGAGGACCTCCTCGACGTTCTCCTGGGCCAGCACGTCGGTGCCGGCGGCGACGTCGCCTACGAGGGGGACGTGGCGGACCGGGCGGCGGTCGATATCGGGCGCGCCGGAGCTCGGGTCGTAGCGGACCTCGATCGCCCGGGGTTTGGTGGGATCGCGCTTGAGGAAGCCGAGCCGCTGGAGGGTGGCCAGGTGGCTGTGCACCGTGGACGGGGAGGTGAGGCCGACCGCCTCCCCGATCTCGCGCACCGACGGAGGGTAGCCCCGGTCACGCATCTGTTGCTCGATGAAGTCGAGGATGTCCTGCTGGCGCCGGGTCAGCTGGGTCGGACTCGGTGACATCGGCGGTCTCCCTTCCTCGCCGCGTCGTTTGCGGTCGGATGGTCTGTGGACACGCCCACTCGTGGTCGGGCCACTCGTGGTCGGGCCGTTGGTGGTCGTGCCGTTGGTGGTCGTGCGGCAGCGGTGCTGCGAACAGATGTTCGTAGCGTAGCAACAGCCAGGCCGAGGTGCAAACACCTGTTCGGCATCACCCTTGACCCGAACGCATGTTCGTGTCACCCTCAGGCAATGGATCGAACGCACGTTCCCGGAACATCTGTTCCCGCGGCCCTCGCTGGGCGGGTGGTGCCGTGCCTGCGTGCGTCGACCCGGCGCAAGTGTCACACCCCCTGAGGAGACTCGTCCCATGGCCGCCGTCATCGTCCCGAACCGCCCGGTCGCCCCTCGACCTGTTCCCACGCCTGGCCCCCCGCCCGCTCGCCGGCCCGATCTGCGGGTCATCCCCGGTGGCCGCAGCGCGGCCAGGCGGGCACCCGCGGCCGTCTACCGTCGCCGCCGGCTCGCGGCCGCGGCGCTGCTCGTGCTGGTCGCCGGCGTGATGTACCTGGCGGCCATCGGCGCCGCAGCGTTGCTCCGTGGACATCAGGTCGCCGGGCCGGCCCGCGACGCCGGCGCCCCGTCCGTCCCGGCGCCGGCCGGTGCAGCGCCGAGCCGGGCAGAGGTGTACGTCGTGCAACCGGGCGACACCCTGTGGTCGATCGCGCGGCGGCTCCAACCCGAGGGCGACCTGCGCCCCCTGGTGGACCGGCTGGCCGACCGCAACGGCGGAGCGAGCCTCCAGGTGGGCCAACGGCTGTGGCTCGATGGGGCCGGCGGCTGAGCGGCACGCCTCGGCCCACCGCCCGGTGCGGGCCCGCCCGAGCGGGCTCGTCCCCGCCACGCCTGGGGCCTGCGCTGCGGAGATCGCCGGGGGTAGCGTCGAGGGCGTGCGCTGCCCGGCCTGCACCAGTGTCGAGGACAAGGTCGTCGACTCGCGCATGGCCGATGACGGGTCCACGATCCGGCGCCGGCGGGAGTGCCTCGAGTGCGGTCATCGGTTCACGACCTTCGAGCGCCATGAGGAGCAGCCCATCGTCGTGGTGAAGCGCTCGGGCGACCGGGTGCCCTTCGATCGCTCGAAGATCGAGATGGGTGTGGTCGCGGCGGCGAAGGGGAGGCCGGTGACCCTCGAGCAGATCGGTGAGCTCGCGGCCGATCTCGAGGACCGGTTCCGGCTCGGCGGCGGGGAGGTCACGAGCGAGCAGATCGGGCTCGCGGTGCTGGACGCTCTACGCGAGCTCGATCAGGTGGCCTACGTGCGCTTCGCGAGTGTCTACAAGGGGTTCGAGGACCCGGCCGACTTCCAGCGCGAGGTGCGGCTGCTCACCAAGTCGACCGCCCCCAAGCGTCACTGAGCCAGCTCAGGGCGTAGATAGCGCAGGAAGAGCGTCCCATCCTCCTCGAGCACCCGTGAGAGCGCGAGACCTTCCGGCTGCGGCGGCTCGGCCCCGTGCGCGCAGCGGGGGGACGGCCCGGCGACGAGCAGGGGAGCGATCGTCAGGCAGAGCTCGTCGATGACCCCCGCGTTGACCAGCTCGCCGTTGAGGGCCGGTCCGCCTTCGCAGAGGACCACCCCCGCTCCCGTCTCCCGCAGGATCGCCAGCGCGGCCAGGGGGTCGAAGGTCGTGTCCCCGGCGTTGATGACGTCGGCCACGGCCGCCAGCCGGGCTCGGCGCTCGGCATCGGCCTTCTGGACGGTGAGCACCAGCGGCCGCCGGGCCGGGTCGGAGAACAGCCGGGCTTGCGGGTCGAGGTCGAGCCGGCCCGACACCACGGCGATGCGGGGGTGCGGTTCCTGGCCTCGCTCCAGCCGGAGGCGTTGGTCCCGGGCCGAGGTCTGCGGTGGGCCGTAGTGCTCGGCTCGCACGGTGCCTGCCCCCACGAGGATCACGTCCGCGATGGAGCGCAGGGCGGTGAAGATCGCCCGGTCGGCGGGCCCGCCGAGACCACCCGAGCGGCCCTCCAGCGCCGTGGCACCGTCCGCGCTCTGCACCATGTTCACGGCCAGCCACGGCCGGCGCTCGACCGGCGCCCGCCGGTCGGCGCGGTACAGCTCGGGTCCGTCGACGTCGCCAGCGGGCTCGGGGAGCAGTTGCCGCATGGCGCCGACCCTAGTGGTGGCCGGCGGGAGCACTCGGCTCCGCCCGCGACCGCCAGCGAACCCCACGGGGCCGGATCGGCGGTGGATGCCCCGCCGGCGGGTACCACGCCGGCCGGCCAGGGCAGGTCAGGAGGGCCGGGCGACCGGTTCGGCCGTGTTGCAATGTCGTTGCGGAGGCTCCAGGGTCCGCGGTCAGGTGCCGATGGTCGGATAGAACCCGCTGCAGAACGCCGTTCCAATCTGTTCGGGCTGCGTGAGCGGTCGGGGCCGGCGGTCTACCCGGCCCAGCTGAGCGGGGCGCGTGGTGAGTGGTGAGGAGGACGATGGGGGCTCTGCAGCGTGCGGTCGAACCGGTCGGCGCGGTGCTCCACGCGGCGCGCCGGCCGGCGTCCTACGCCGGGCAACTGCGCGAGGCCCTCTCCACGGTCATCACCGCGGGGATGTGGCCGCTCGGGTTCACCAGCTCGGACCTGGCTGATGTCGGCCGCCTGGAGGCGCTCCCGAGCACCGTCGAGACGCCCGTACTGCTGGTTCACGGGTACGGAGCGAACAAGTCGAACTGGCTGTTCCTGCGCCGCTACCTGGAGCAGGCCGGCTTCGCCCGGGTGCACGCGTTCGACTACAACCCGCTCGCCGCCGACATCCCGCAGCTCGCGCAACGCTGCGCCGAGCGCGCCGAGCAGCTCAGGGGCCGGTTGGGGGTGGAGCGCATCCACATCGTCGGCCACTCCCTCGGTGGGGTCATCGCTCGCTATGCGGTGCAGGTGCTCGGCCTGAAGGGGGTCGCTGTGTGCATCACCATCGCCTCACCGCATGGTGGGGTGCGGCTGGCTCGCTACGGCTCGCCGCTCGCGGCCCTGAGCCCACTGGCGAGTGGGCTGCAGCTGCGCCCGGACTCGGAGGTCATGACGCTGCTGCGCTACAGCGCCCGTCCTCTCCCCACCCGGTTCGTGGCGTACTACTCGAACCTCGACATGATCGTCCCGGCCCGCCGGGCGATGATCCTCGAGCCGGAGCTGCGGGCGACCAACATCCTGGTCAAGGACCACGGGCACCTGTCGATCGTGCTGTCCCGTCGCCTCGCGCAGTCGGTGGTGGATCAGCTCGGTGCGGCCGAGGGCCTGCCCGGCTACGGCTCACCCGTCGTGGGCCTGCCCGAGCCCGCCCAGGGTTGTCACCCGGTCGCGGGGTCAGCGGTGTCAAGGTCGACCCGCGCCACCGGCTAGCCGGCGGGCGGGCCGGCCGCGGCCTCGCAGCGGGGGGCGTCCCCAAGCCTGTGGACGTGGTTACCGAGAATCCACCGCGAATTCACAGGGTTGTACCTCTTTTGTCCCACAGGCCGTTCTTCGTAGGTTGATCCGCGCAACGACGGCTGCGGCGCGGACGGCGGATGGTGGTAAGGCGTCTGCGTTCTCGCTGGCAGGACGACTCCTTGGGGGACCGCGTGAGGGGAGTGGGAGCTCGACGAGCGACCTCGAGTCCGCGCGGACACCTCCTGACCTGCTCGTTCGCGCCGCAGCACGCGTCGGTCTGCGGGCGTTGTGCCCCGACGGCTCCCGACTCGCGGATCAACCGTTGACAACCTCGTAATTACGGTGATGTAATCACCGAACATCTTGTGGCCAGGGGGGCACGCGGGGCTGGTTGACCACAACATCTTGTGGTGGTCGTCGCGGCGTGGCGCACGACGCGCCGGCGGCTCCCGGCTCGTCCGCCGGTAACCTGGAGAGCCCCCAGCGTTCCCCGAGCCACATCGACAGGCCCAGACACGGAACCGATCCGGGGAGGAAGCAGCCCATGGCCATGGCGCCGGAGCAAGCGGGCATCGGCATCCGCCGACACTTCACCACTGCGGGGGTCCACCCCTACGACATGGTGGCGTGGGAGCGCCGCGATGCCCGCATCACCAACTACCGCGACGGCTCGGTGGCTTTTGAGCAGACCGACGTCGAGTTCCCCGTGGGCTGGTCCCAGAACGCGACCAACATCGTTGCCCAGAAGTACTTCCGGGGCACCCTCGGCACCCCCGAGCGGGAGCACTCGCTCAAGCAGGTCGTCGATCGGGTGGTCGACACGATCACCGAGTGGGGGCGCCGCGACGGCTACTTCGTCGACGACGACGAGGCCCAGACCTTCAGCGACGAGCTGAAGTACCTGCTCATCACGCAGCGGGCGGCGTTCAACTCACCGGTGTGGTTCAACATCGGCGTGGAGGGCGTGCCCCAACAGGCGTCCGCGTGCTTCATCCTCTCCGTCGAGGACACGATGGACTCGATCCTCAACTGGTATGTCGAGGAGGGCACGATCTTCAAGGGAGGCTCCGGCGCGGGCATCAACCTGTCCCGCATCCGCTCGAGCCACGAGCTGCTGAAGGGCGGTGGCACCGCCTCCGGGCCGGTGAGCTTCATGCGTGGCGCGGACGCCTCGGCCGGCACGATCAAGTCGGGTGGCAAGACCCGGCGGGCAGCGAAGATGGTGATCCTCAACGTCGACCACCCCGACATCGAGGAGTTCATCTGGTGCAAGGCCCGGGAAGAGCGCAAGGCCCGGGCTCTCGAGGCCGCCGGGTTCGACATGAGCCTCGACGGTGTCGACATCACCTCCATCCAGTACCAGAACGCCAACAACTCGGTTCGGGTCACCGACGAGTTCATGCAGGCGGTGCTCGACGATGCCGACTGGCACCTGCGAGCCGTCACCACTGGCGAGATCATCAAGACCGTCCGGGCCCGCGACCTGCTGCGCCAGATCTCCCAGGCGGCGTGGGAGTGCGCGGATCCCGGCATGCAGTTCGACACCACCATCAACCACTGGCACACCGCCTGCAACACCGGCCGCATCAACGCCAGCAATCCGTGCAGCGAGTACATGCACCTCGACAACTCGGCCTGCAACCTGGCCAGCCTGAACCTGCTCACCTTCCTCGACGAGGACGGCACCTTCGATGTCGAGGGCTTCAAGCGGGCGGTCGAGGTCGTGTTCACCGGTCAGGAGATCCTGGTCGGCAACGCCGACTACCCGACCGAGGCCATCGGTGAGACCTCACGCCGGTTCCGCCAGCTCGGGCTCGGCTACGCCAACCTCGGGGCGATGCTCATGGCCCTCGGCCTGCCGTACGACTCCGACGCCGGCCGGGCGTGGGCCGCGGCGATCACCGCCCTGATGACCGGTCATGCCTATGCCACCTCGGCTCGCACCGCGGTGCGCATGGGGCCGTTCGCCGGCTACACGGAGAACGAGGAGCACATGCTGCGGGTCCTCGGCCAGCATCGCGCCGCAGCGGCGGAGATCGACGAGGAGCTCGTCCCTCACGAGCTGCTCTCCGCCGCCCAGCGCAGCTGGGACGAGGCCTGTGAGATCGCGTCCGAGTACGGGGTGCGCAACTCGCAGGCCAGCGTCCTCGCTCCGACCGGCACGATCGGGCTCATGATGGATTGCGACACCACCGGCGTCGAGCCGGATCTGGGCCTCGTGAAGATGAAGAAGCTGGTGGGCGGCGGGACCATGTCGATCGTCAACCAGACCGTGCCCCGGGCACTGCGCACCCTCGGCTACAGCGTCGACGAGATCGACCGGATCGTGGCCTACATCGACGAGCACAAGAGCATCGTCGGAGCGCCCGACCTGCGGGCGGAGCACCTGCCCGTGTTCGCCTGCTCGATGGGGGACAACACCATCCACTACCTCGGCCACGTGAAGATGATGGCGGCGGTGCAGCCGTTCATCTCGGGTGCCATCTCCAAGACCGTCAACCTGCCCGAGGAGGTCAGCGTCGAGGACGTGGAGCAGCTCCACATCGACGCCTGGCGCATGGGCCTCAAGGCCATCGCGATCTACCGCGACAACTGCAAGGTGGCCCAGCCGCTCGCCACCGCGAAGAAGGAGGGAGCCTCCGACGCCCCGGCCGCCGCGACCCAGGTGGTGGAGAAGATCGTCGAGCGGATCGTGCAGGAGCCGGTGCGCCAGAAGCTGCCCCGCTCGCGCACCTCGCGCACCTTCGAGTTCCGGGTGGCGGACTGCAAGGGCTTCGTGACGGTCGGGGAGTACGACGACGGCCGCCCGGGCGAGATCTTCGTACGGGTCTCCAAGCAGGGCTCGACACTGGCGGGCATCATGGACGCCTTCGCCATCTCGGTGAGCCACGGCCTGCAGTACGGCGTGCCGCTGCGCAGCTTCGTGGAGGCCTTCACGGGCATGCGCTTCGAGCCCGCGGGTATGACCGACGATCCGGACATCCGCATCGCCAGCTCGCTGATGGACTACCTGTTCCGCAAGCTGGCGGTGATGTACCTCTCGCCCGAGGAGCGGGCCGAGCTGAACATCCTCACCACCGCGGAGCGCACCCAGCCGACGTTGCCCGGGGTGGAGGAGACCGTCGTCGAAACCCGCCAGGGTGAGCTGCCCGCCGACCCGCCGTCCATCGAGTCGGCGTCCACGCTCGTGGGACGGGTCGAGCCCGGTGCGGGTGCCCGCCAGCCGGAGGTGCGCCACAGCGACGCGCCGATGTGCATGCAGTGCGGGGTGCAGATGGTGCGGGCCGGGAGCTGCCACGCCTGCCCGAGCTGCGGCACCACCAGCGGCTGCAGCTGAGCTCGACACGGCTGAGTGACCGAGGTGACCGGGTCCGGTCAGCGATGCCGGACCCGGTCACGACTCGTGGGGCTCGGTTGGAGGTGAGTGGCCCTCCGATCGCTGGGTAGAGACCGGTCATGCTGGTGGGTGAGGCCCGGACGGTGAACGAGCGCACGACCGTCGCCGCCGGTGTGACCGAGGTACGTCTCGCCCGGCTGCGTCGCTGGAACGTCGGGCTGGCGGTGCTCCACGCCGCGCAGGCGGTCGTGATCCTGCTCCTCGCCGGGGATTTCGCGGTCACCATCACGTCGACGTTCCCGACCGGGCCACCCGGCACGGCGCCGCCGGCACCGGAACGCCTCGTCGACGTGCGGGTCGGGCCGGCCATCGCCGTGTTCCTGGCTCTGGCGGCCGTCGATCATCTGGCGACCGCCACGGTGGGTCGGGGCCTCTAACGAACACGACCTGCGCCGGGGCATCAACCGCTCCCGCTGGGTGGAGTACTCCCTCAGCGCCACGGTCATGGTGTTGCTCATCGCGCTCTACAGCGGGATCTCCGACGTCACCGCGCTCATCGCCATCGCGGGGGCGAACGTGGGGATGATCCTCTTCGGGTGGGTGCAGGAACGCACGAACCCGCCCGGGCGGCCCAGGACCTCGATGGTCCCGTTCTGGTTCGGGACACTGGTCGGGCTGGCGCCGTGGATCGCTATCGCCACCAACGTCGCCGGCGCGGCGACGGTACCGGGCTTCGTGTACGGCATCGTCGTGGCCCAGTTCGCGTTCTTCTTCAGCTTCGGGGCGAACCGGTGGCTGCAGTATCGGGAGGTGGGGCCATGGTCGGACTACGCGTTCGGCGAGGCCGGGTACCTGGTGCTCAGCCTGGTGGCGAAATCGGTGCTCGCCTGGCAGATCTACGCGGGGTTCCTCGCCGGGTAGCGCGGACCACGATCCTCGAGAGGTCGCGACCTGCGCCGGGCGGGGATCACGGGTGACCGCCCGGCGATCGACGTCAGTCGTCGTCGAGGATGGTGAGCATCCCGTGCCCCGTCGATCGGATCGACGCCCCGGCGGGCTCGCCGAGGACCAGCCGCAGCGTGCGGTCGCCGTCGGGCACCACGTTCGGTCGCAGGATGATCCAGACCGTCTTGTGCACCTGCCCGGGGCGGAAGGTGATCGTCTTGGGCTTCAGGCGGTTGTAGTCCACCCCGGCGGTGGCCGACTGGTCCTCGGCGGTGAGGGCCACCGTCACGGGGGCGGCGGCCGGCGCCGAGAGGGTGACCCGAGCGGCCACCTTCACGGTGCCGTCGTGGCCCTCGACCACCGCCATCGAGGACACCCCGACCCGGGCTCCGCCCGGCACGCCGCCGTCGTCGTCGAGGATCGTGCCGACGCCGAAGGTGCGACCGAGTCGCACACCGGTCCCCTCCAGCAACTCCAGCCCGAAGGTCTCGTCACCTTCCACCTCGGTGTCCGCGAAGACCCTGACCGGCACCATCTTCGACACCGGGGTCAGCCCGTCGGCCCGGGGCTTGATGGTGATGGTGCGCTCGGCCCCCCGACCGTCATCGAAGTCCACCCGCCCTCCTGATGCCGTCAGTCCGACCAGCCGGTACCGGAGCGTGAAGGGCTGGTTCGTGGGCCGGTCGAAGGTGAGCGGGATCAGCATCGTGCGGACGCCGGAGTCTCCCTCCCACAGTGAGGCATCTCCGACGCTCGCCACCGGGAGGACCGGTTCGGGCGCGTCGTCGTTCACGATGGTGCCGGTGGCCCGGCTCGTGCCCAGTACCGCGCCACTCGGCTCGGCGAGGACGACCTCGAAGCTCTCGTCGTCCTCGATCTCGGTGTCGCCCACGATCGGTACGGAGACGGTGGTCATCGTGGCCTCCGGCTCGATCACCGCCAGGCCGGACAAGGCCAGGTAGTCCTCCGGCGCGGTCGCCGTACCGTCGACGGTGGACCACGCCACACTGACCGGGTCGGGGCTCGGCGCGTCGAGCGTGATGGTGAACGTGAGCGCGCCGAGCCCCTGGTCGCCTTCGAGCACGGCCGAGTCGGCGATCGACACGGTGGGCAGCGCGTCGGTGGTGACCGTGGCCGCGGTGGCGGTGTAGCGCACCCGGAAGACGTTGGTGCCGCCGGGTGACCCGACGAGCGAGGCGAAGGTGCCGTTGCGGGAGGCGGCGGTGACCACGGTGTGCTGGTCGTGGACGCCTGGGGTGTAGCCGACGTTCAGCCGCAGGGTGCCGCCGAGGGTCGCGGTGCCCGTCACCGCCAGGCGGCCGTACCCGGTTCCCGCCGTGGTGCCAGCGAGGTCGACCTCCAGCGTTCCCGTCCCGGTCTGCTCGAGCCCCCCGGCGATGGTGAGGGTCCCCGGGCCGGCGACCCCGGGCCGGATCGTTCCGGCGTTGATCACCGAGGCGGCCTGCAGCGTGCCCGTGCCGGTGATCAGGCCGGCGTTGGTGAGGGTCCCGGTCACGGGGAGGATCTGGCCGTCACGAACGTCGATCACCCCGGAGGCCGTGTTGGCCGTGAGTGCCCCCAGGGCGTTGGCGCCGGAGCCGTTGGTGATGGCCGCGGCTGGCCCGTCGAGGCGGATGGCGGCGGCGTTGGTGGAGATGCCGGCGCTGGCGGAGTCGAGGCGCAGGGTGCCGCCGGCGCCGACGTGGTAGGCGCCCCCGCTCAGGGTGCCGGCGCTGAGGTTGGTGAAGGGGCCCTGGATCCGCAGCGACTGGCCTGGCGCGATGCGGAGCGTGCCGTGGTTGGTGGTGGCGACCCCCAGGGTGACCTCACCCCCGGAGGCTTTCGTGATCGTCCCCGTCGGGGTGTTGGCCATCGAGGCCCCGGGCCCCCCGCATGCCGTGACCGAGGCGGCGGTGCCGCTGATCGTGAGCACGCCCTCGTTGCTGAGCTTGGAGCCGTCGCACAGCCCGATGGCGCCACCCACCCACGAGACCGTGCCCAGGTTGCGCAGGGTGTGGCCACCGGAGAGGTTGTGGGAGCCAGCCTGGCTGATCGTGGCCGTCGCGCCGGCGGCGACGGTCGTGGTGCCGGGCCCCTGCAGGGAACCGGCGCGCCAGTCGAGCGCGGCGGTGACGGTCGCGTTGCCGACGACCGAGCCGCCGGCGATCTGGAGACGGGCCAGGGAGGTGACGGGGCCGAGGTTCACGGTGCCGCTCGAGACCGCCACCTGCCCGTCGCCTGCGACCGACGACCCGGCGCCGAAGGTCCGGTTGCCCGCCAGCTGCAGGGTTCCTGCGTTCAGCAGGTAGGAACCGGAATCGGTGGACCCCGCCGGCTGGCCTCGCACCGACAGGGTGTCGCCGTCGACGACGACCGATCCGGCATTGACGAAGGGCAGATCGAAGGGCAGGTCGTAGCCGGTGTCGAGTTTGCGGACGGTGCCGGTGGCGGTGTTGAGGAACCGGTTGGTGCCCACCCCGCAGTCGAGCACCCCGGACCCGTCCGTGTTGGCGGTGATCAGCCCGGCGTTCTCGAACGTGGAGCTCTCGCACACCCAGACGTCGCCGAACAGCCAGTCGATCCGGCCCTCGTTGCGGAAGGTGTGGCGGCCTTCGATCGACAGCTCGTCGTCGAGGAACAGCTCCGCCCCGGGCGCGAGGGTCGTGGTCCCGTAGCGGGCGTAGGTCGCGCTGTCGGGCGAGCCGAGCACGCCGCCCGAGTAGACGGTCAGCGAACCAGTGATCGTGAGCGGGGCGCGCCCGCCGCGGCGATCGGCCAGCCTCAGGTCCCCGACGTAGGAGGGTTCGAATCCCGACGCCGAGCTGAGTCCGATGCGTAGCTCGCCGTAGTCGATGGTCAGGCTCCCCTTGATGTCCAGGCCCTTGACCGTGCGGACCAGGTCGTCGTCGAAGTAGATGTCGGCCGACTCGTCCGCACAGGCGTAGTCGTTCTGCCCGGGCCGCCCGCTGGGCTGCCAGTTCGCGGGGGTGGACCAGTAGTCGTCCTCGGCCCCGGTCCAGATCTTCGTGCAGGTGGGAGCGGCTGCGGCGGGGTGACGGTCCCCGAAGGCGACCAGCAGGACGAGCGCCGAGGTGGCCGCGATCGCGGCGGTGGCCGCGAGGGCGACGGTGCAGCGCCGGGGGAGGTGGATGGCGGGCAGGTGGGGCATCGTCTTCTCGCTCGACGGCCGCGGTTCGGGCGGGAGTTCCCGACCAGACGAGATCACGGGGGCGCGTGCCGGGTTAGCACGCACGGGGTCCCGCGCCCAGGGCCCGTTGAGGCAATTCAACGGCGGGCGGCACGATCCCGGCGGGGTTCACCGGTTCCCCCGGCCACCCGATGGCAACTGGTAGCGTCCCGCCGTCGTTTCACACCGGGAGGAGCTCGTGATCACCATTCGCCGACGTCGCTTGACGATCGCTGCCGGCGTCGCCGCCGCCGTCCTGGTCCTCGCCGCCTGCGGGAAGGACAAGCAGGAGTCGTCTGCGTCCACCACCACGGCCGCGGCCAGCGGCACCACGGTCGTGCCCAGCAACGCGGCGACCGTGCGCTACGACGAGCAGATCCAGCAGTGGCTGACCGAGGTCGGCTGCAACCCCGGTGGGGTGGACGGTGTCATCGGCCCGCACACGGAGGCCGCCATCGTCGAGTTCCAGCAGGCGGAGGGCCTGGCGGCGAACGGTGAGATGGACGCGGCCACCACGAAGGCGCTCGAAGCGGCTGCTCAGGCGGGGAAGAAGGTGTGCAGCACCACCGGGACCACCGCCTCCACGACCACCACCACGACCGGTGGGCAGGCCCCCTGCACCCCGACCGCGCTGGTGGCGGCCATCCCGCAGGGCGATGTGATCACCGGCTACGTCTGCGCCGATGGCTACGCCGGGGTGACCGGCACGGTGGGCAGCGGGGCCACGTCCACCTTCCACGTGGTGCTGAAGTCCGAGAACGGGGCCTGGACCAACCTCGGTGACGAGCCCTGTGGGGCAGCCAGCGCCGGCATCGCGCCCGCGGTGCTGGAGATGGGCTGCCCGCCCGAGCAGGGCTGACCGCCACCCCATGACCGGGCGGGCCGAGCTGCGCACCGAGCGGCTCGTCCTGCGGCGCTGGCGCCCGGAGGACCGCGAGCCGTTCGCAGCGCTCAATGCGGATCCGGAGGTGATGCGCTGGTTCCCGAAGCTGTTGAATCGGGAGGAGTCCGATGCGCTCGTCGACCGCATCGAGGCCGCCTTCGAGCGCGACGGCTTCGGGTTCTGGGCGGTCGAGGTCCCGGGCGGGGAGCCCTTCATCGGGTTCGTCGGCCTGGGACCGGTACCGTTCGAGGCGCACTTCACACCCGCCGTGGAGATCGGCTGGCGTCTGGTCCGCAGCGCGTGGGGTCGGGGGTACGCCACCGAGGCAGCCCGCCGGGTGCTCGACGCCTCGTTCCATTCGTTCGACCTTGACGAGGTGGTGTCGTACACCGTGGCCGGTAACCGCCGTTCGCGGCGGGTCATGGAGCGGCTGGGCATGACCCGCGACCCCCGCGACGACTTCGAGCACCCGCTGGTCGAGGCCGGCACGGCCCTCACCTGGCACGTGCTCTACCGCCTCTCGCGAACCGGGTTCGCGGCCGGTGCGCCCGGTGCAGCGTCCCCCCGCGGCTGATCCCGGCCAGCGTGCGCGAGGAGTGGTGTGGGACCGCCTAGGCTCCTGTGCCGTCCCGACGAGACGCGCCGTGGCCAACCGAGAGCCGGCCGAGGGCCGGCGGGCCGGTGCGGCGCTGCCTGCAAGGAGTTGATGCATGGACGCCGTCCCCTACGTGAGCGCACTCGCGGCCCTCGCCGGCCTGGTGCTCGCCGCGTTCTTCTTCGGTGTGGTGAAGAAGGCCGACCCCGGCAACGACCGCATGGTGGAGTTGATGAACGCGATCCAGCAGGGGGCCCGTGCATTCCTGCGTCGCGAGTACACCTGGGTGGCCGGTTTCGTGGTGATCATGGCCGTGCTCATCGCGGTGCTTCTCGACTACGGGCGGCCGTGGGGCGCGATCGCCTACGTGGCCGGCGCCTGCTTTTCCGGGCTGGCGGGCTTCGTCGGCATGACCGTCGCCACCATGGCGAATGCTCGCACCACCCAGGCGGCGCGCACCGGGCCGCAGGCCGCGCTGCCGCTGGCCTTCAAGGGCGGCGCGGTGATGGGGTTCACCGTCGCCGGGCTGGCCCTGTTCGGCCTGTCGGTGGCCTACATCGTGTTCGTGAAGGTGCTGAAGGTCGACCAGGCGTTCGAGGTGGTGACTGCCTTCGGGCTGGGTGCCAGCTCGATCGCGCTGTTCAGCCGGGTCGGGGGCGGCATCTACACCAAGGCCGCCGACGTGGGCGCGGACCTGGTGGGCAAGGTCGAGGCCGGCATCCCCGAAGACGATCCCCGCAACCCCGCCACCATCGCGGACAACGTGGGCGACAACGTCGGTGACGTGGCCGGGATGGGCGCCGACCTGTTCGAGAGCTACGCGGGATCGCTGATCGCGCCGATCGCCCTGGCCGCCTTCGCGTTCGCGGGCAACCAGGCGTTCCAGGAGCGGGCGCTGCTGTTCCCGCTGGCCATCGGGGCGTTCGGCATGGTGGCCTCGATCATCGGCGCGTTCACCGTGCGGGCGAAGGCCGATGCCACGAGCAAGGACCTGGCTCGCTCGCTCCACATGGGCACCAACGTGGCCGCTGTGCTGACCGTGGTGCTGGCGTTCGTGTTCGGCTACCTCTTCTTCAACGACGTGGAAGGGGTCGAGAACTGGTGGGGCATGCCCCTGGCGGTGGTGCTCGGCCTGGGGGTGGGGATGGGCATCGGCTTCGTCTCGGAGTTCTTCACCTCTGACCACTACAGCCCGGTGCGCAAGATCGCCCGCCAGAGCGAGACGGGCCCGGCCACCACGGTCCTGAGCGGCGTCTCGGCGGGTCTGCTCTCGGTGGCCCCCGCGGTGCTGCTGATCCTCGTGGCCGTGGGCGGTGCCTACTGGGCGGCCGACCACGCGTTGCCCGGCAACGACCTGTCGGGCATCTACGGCATCGCCATCGCGGCCATCGGCATGCTGGCCACCACCGGCGTGGTGGTCAGTGTCGACGCCTACGGGCCGATCGCGGACAACGCCGGCGGCATCGCGGAGATGGCGCACCTGCCGTCGGAGGTCCGGGACGTGACCGATTCGCTCGACGCGCTGGGCAATACCACCGCCGCCGTGGCGAAGGGCTTCGCGGTCGGCTCCGCGGCGGTCACCGCGTTGGCCTTGTTCAAGGCCTTCCAGCAGGCGGTGGAGAGCGGCGGCCAGACACTCGACCTCAACCTGGGTGACGTCTGGGTCTTCGCCGGCGTGTTCCTCGGGGCCATGCTGCCGTTCCTGTTCGCGGCCCTCACCATCGACGCGGTCGGTCGGGCCGCGAACCGCATGATCGAGGAGGTCCGCCGCCAGTTCCGCGAGATCCCCGGCCTACGCGAGGGGAAGGAGGGCGTGGTGCCCGACTACGCCAGCTGCGTGACCATCTCGACGGACGCCGCGCTGAAGGAGATGCTGCTGCCCGGCGCGCTCGCGATCGTGATCCCGCTGGTGCTCGGCTTCGTGAGCATCGACGCCCTCGGGGGCTTCCTCGCCGGGGCGCTGGTGTCAGGTTTCGCGCTGGCCATCTTCATGGCGAACGCCGGCGGCGCGTGGGACAACGCGAAGAAGCACATCGAAGCCGGTAGCCACGGCGGCAAGGGTTCCGACTCGCACAAGGCGGCCGTGGTGGGCGACACCGTGGGCGACCCGTTCAAGGACACCTCGGGCCCGTCCATGAACATCCTCATCAAGGTCATGACCATCGTGGCGCTGGTCTTCGTGCCCGCCTTCCTCTGAGCCGGCAACCGTCGCTCCACACTCCAGGAGGTCCTGATGCCAGACGTGAGCCTGACCGACGACGAGGTGGCGCTGCTCGCCGAGCTGCTCGACCAGACGCTGGCCGACATGCGCTACGAGATCGCGGACACCGACAACTCCCGCTTCCGCGACGAGATGCGCGAGCGCTACTCGCGGATCGAAGCCATCGCCGCGAAGCTCGGGCGGCCGGCGGGAGGATGAGCCCGGCCTAGCTGCGCTGATGGAGCCCGAGCTGCTCGCGCTGTACGGCACCCTCATGAGTGGTGAGGGTGGTCAGGAGCGGCTCGGGCTCCGGGGTCGGCTGCAGTCGCTCGGGCGGTGCGTGCTGGCGGGCACCCTCGTCGAGCTCGGCTGGTACCCGGGGTTGGTGCTCCAGCCCGCCGGCCGGGTCATCGGCGAGCTCGTCCGGGTCGCCGACGCGGGGGTGCTCGAGGTCCTCGACCGCTACGAGGGATTCGATCCCGCGTCCCCCGAGGGGTCGCTGTTCGTCCGCACCCGGCTCGTCACGCTCGAGCCGGGCGTCGAGGCGTGGGCCTATGTCTTCACCGGCGAGGTCCCGGCCGGCAGGGTCATCGCGTCGGGTGACTGGCGTGCCCACCGGGCCGCTGGCCCCGCCGACCCGGCTGGCCCCGCCGACCCGGCTGGCTCCGGCGGCACGTGAGCGGCTGGTGGCGCCGGGTGATCGGCGCCGATCGCTGGGACGGGACCACCGGGCGCGGCCCCGCTCCGCCAACGGAGCGTCGTCGTTCCACCTCGCCTGGCAGGTGCCTCCCGGCGAGTGGGTGGCGGCGGAGGCGACACTCGAGGTCACCGTGGCCCCCTCGGTGGACGCCCTCTACTTCTGGGCGTTGCAGGTGTCCTTCACCGAGGCCGGGCGCCACGGGGGTGCCGCGCATCTCGGCCTGCAGTGGCACCCCGGCCACCCCGGGCGCACCGCCATCAACTGGGGCGGCTACGGGGCCGGGGGAGTGGAGCTGGCTGGCAGCACGTCCCTGCTGCCGTCGGCGACCGGCAACCCCAACACCCGGGACTTCGCCTGGCACCCGGCCCGGCCCTACCGGTTGCGGATCCGGCGATCGGGCGGGCTGGCGCCGGGCGCACCGCCGGGGGCCACGAGCTGGCGGGGCGAGGTGGTGGACCTGGCAGGTGGTGGCCCGGTCACGGTGGTGCGGGAGCTGTTCGCGCCGGGACGGCACCTCGCTGACGCGCTGGTGTGGTCCGAGGTGTTCGCCGACTGCGACGCGCCACCCACCGAGGTCCGCTGGCGCGAGCTGGCGCTCATCGACGAGCGCGGGCGCAGCGTGCCGGTGCCGGCGGTGCGGGTGAACTACCAGGCCGCCCCCGACGGTGGATGCTCGCAGACCGACAGCTCGGTGGAGGCCCGGGCGTTCGTCCAGCGGACCTCGACCCCGCGAGCCACCCCTCAGGGGGCGTTGCTGTCGGTGTCGCGCTCGTAGCGCCAGCCGCTTTCGAGCATCCACAGGCGATGGCGAGGGCCGTGGACCGCCGCGTCGGCGGTCTCGTAGCCGGCGTCGCCGTGGTAGAGGGCCACCGCACCACCCTCGACCATCGCGAAGCGGGTGGCGAAGTGCTCGGCGGGGCGCGCCGCCAGCGCGTCGAGGGCCTCGGTCACGGTGCGGTAGGGCCGGAGCTGCTCCAGGGTGATCCAGGTCGGCGGCGCCAGCTCGATCTCGAGGGCGTTGCGCCGGGCCATCGCCTCGGCGGGGGTGGTCCAGCAGTGCTCCTCGATCTCCCCGCCGTCGACCACCACCTCGGTGTCGGGGGCCCGGGTGGCGAAGAACCAGGTGGCGTACCGGCGCATCCGCACCGGGGGCGGGGTCCAGTGCGAGAACCACACCAGGCGCTGCTCCTCGAGCACCAGGCCCGCTTCCTCCCGGGCTTCGCGCACCGCGGCCCGCCGTGCCGCGGCTTCGAGGTCGCCGGGGTGGCCGGCCACCCGGTCGGCCTCGTCGACCCGCCCGCCGGGCCACACCCACATCCCGCCCGCGAACGCCAGTGCCGAGTTGCGGCGCAGCATCAACGTCTCCAGCCCGTCCGACCCGTCGCGCAACGGGACGACGGTCGCCGCGGGGATGGTGGGGACGTCGGGGTCGGGCTCGGGAAGGGACACGGGCTCGCTCACCGCTCGCCGCGGGAGCCGTAGCGCGCCAGCTCGCGATCGAGGTCCAGGGACATCACCGGTGCCCGGCCCTCGTACGCGTCCCAGTCACTGCGGGGGACGAGGTACATGATCTCGAACTCGTTGCCATCCGGATCGACACCGTAGAGCGACTTGCTGGTGCCGTGGTCGGATGCGCCCGCCAGCGCGCCCAGCTCCCGCAGCGTCGCCGCCGCGCCGGCGAGGTCCTCGATGGTGTCGACCTGCCAGGCGAGGTGGTAGAGACCCACCGACCCGGGAGGGGGCGATGGCGCAGTGGGCCCCACCGCGAACAGGCCGAGGTCGTGGTGGTTGCCCGAGCCTGCGGCCCGCAGGAACGCAGCCCGGCCGGGGACCTGCTCCACCACCTCGAAGCCGAACGCCTCGCGGTAGAAGGCCACGCTGCGGTCGACGTCCCGCACGTAGAGCACCGCGTGGTTGAGACGCCTGACGGGGATCATGCCTCCATCCAACCGCGGGAGGGCCTTGTTCCATCCTGCTCGGGCTGTCATGATTCCGGAGAATGCCATTCTCCCATCACGAGATCTCTGCTATCCCTGCCTGGCAGGCCCGGGCGCTCGACCGCTCGCTGTCAGAGGCGAGGGCTCGTTCGGTCGAGCGGCTCTCGCGCTTCGTCGCTGCCGCCCGTTCGCTCGCCACCGAGTCGGCCAGCGCGGCATTCACCGTTCAGCAGGTCGTCGAACGCTCCGGGCAGTCGCTCAAGAGCTTCTACCGGCTCTTCGACGGCAAGGACGACCTCCTGCTCGCGCTGCTGGAGGAGGACTGCGCGGTCGGCGCCCTCTTCCTCGCCGAGATGGTCGAGGCCCACGACGACCCGGTCGAGCGGGTTCGGGCGTGGGTCACCGGCCTGTTCGAGCTGATGGCCGCCGGCGACGAGGGCTACGTCGGGGTGCTGGTACGAGAGTACGGCCGGCTCTCGGAGGAGCGGCCCGACCAGATGGAGCAGGCGGTGGCGCCGTTCCTCGACCTGCTGGTGGACCTGCTCGAGCGGGCGCAGGACAGCGGGGCGGCCCGAGCGCAGGACACCCGGCGGGACGCGACGCTGGTCTTCACGCTGGTGCTGCGCTGCATCCACGAGCTGGCCCTGGGCCGGGATCCCCGCCCGCCGAGCGAGGTCGCCGAGCACGTGTGGTCCTTCTGCTGGCACGGCATGTCGGAACCCGACGGCACGGCGAGACGGAACCGGCGATGACCCTGCGCATCATCTCCGTGGACGACCACGTGATCGAGCCCGCCCACCTCTTCGAGGGCCGCCTGCCCGCCGCCCTCCAGCCGGACGCCCCGCGGATCGTCACCGCGGCGGACGGCACCGAGGCCTGGGAGTACGACGGGCAGCGCTACCCCCAGATCGGGCTCAACGCGGTGGTCGGTCGCCCCAAGGACCAGTGGAGCATGGACCCGGCCCGGTTCGACGAGATGCGCCGAGGCTGCTGGGACCCGGTGGCCCGGGTCGCCGACATGGACCTCGACGGCGTCGACGTCCAGCTCTGCTACCCCTCGCTGATCGCCGGGTTCGCGGGCACGGTCTTCCTCCGCAGCCGCGACCCGCGCCTCGGCCTGGCCTGCGTGCGGGCCTGGAACGACTGGCAGCTCGAGGAGTGGGTCGGGTCGAACCCCGAACGGTTCATCCCCCTCCAGCTGCCGTGGCTCGCCGATCCCGTGCTCGCGGCGGAGGAGGTGCGGGCCAACGCGGCCCGAGGCTTCAAGGCGGTGAGTTTCCTCGAGAACCCGGTCGATGTGGGCCTGCCCTCGCTGCACACCGACCACTGGGACCCGTTCCTCGCTGCCTGCGAGGAGACCGGCACGGTGGTGTGCCTCCATTGCGCCTCGTCCGGCTGGTCGGCATCGCGCTCGCCGGGAGCGCCCCTCGAGTTGCTCACCAGCCTGTTCCCGGTGAACGCGCTGGTCGCCGCGGCTGACTGGCTGTGGTCCGGGGTGCCCGTGCGCTTCCCGCACCTGAAGATCTGCCTGGCCGAGAGCGGCATCGACTGGGTGCCGATGCTGATCCACCGTCTCGACTACGTGATGGACCACTCCGCCACCGGTGGCGGTGCCTGGGCTGACCGTGAGCACCGCCCCAGCGAGGTGCTCCGGCGCAACTTCTGGTTCTCCGTGATCGACCTCAACGCCAGCCTGGTGCTCCGCCACGAGATCGGCGTGGAGCACATCGTGCTGGAGAGCGACTACCCCCACGCCGACTCCACCTGGCCGCAGACCCGCACCCGGGCCGAGCAGGCCCTCGCGCCGCTCCCGGTGGAGGAGGCGGAGATGATCGCGTGGCGCAACGCCAGCCGGCTGTTCCGCCACGAGCTCCCGACCTCGACCCGGAAGGCGGCCTGATGCTCGACCTGCTGATCCGTGGCGGCACGGTGGTGGACGGAACCGGGGCACCCGGCCGGGTGGCGGACGTGGCGGTTCGCGGCGGGCGCGTGGTGGGGATCGGCGCGCCCGGTGCCATCGGCGAACCGGCCCGCCGCACCATCGACGCCACCGGCCTGGTGGTGGCGCCCGGATTCGTCGACCTGCACACCCACTACGACGCCCAGCTGCTGTGGGACCCCACCGCCAGCCCGTCCCCCTTGCACGGGGTCACCACGGTCTTCGGCGGCAACTGCGGCTTCGCGCTCGCACCCGCCGGCGGCGACCACGCGGGCTACCTGGCCCGGATGATGTCGCGGGTCGAGGGCATCCCCCTCGCCGCCCTCGAAGCCGGGCTGGACTGGGAGTGGACCTCGTTCGGGGACTGGCTCGGCCGGCTGCCCGGCTCGATCGCGGTGAACGCGGGCTTCCTCGCCGCCCACTCGCCGATCCGGCGCGCGGTCATGGGCGACGACGCGGTGGGTCATCCGGCGAGCGCCGAGCAGATCGAGGCCATGGCCTCCCTGCTGCGGGAGGCGCTCGCCGCGGGCGCGTTGGGCTTGTCGACCTCGCGGGCGCCGACCCACCACGACGGCGAGGGCAACCCGGTGCCGTCGCGGGCGGCGACCGACGAGGAGGTGTTCCGGCTCTGCGACGTGGTGGGCGAGTTCCCCGGCACCCAGCTCGAGGCCATCGTGCCCGGCTGCATCAACGGCTTCAGCCCCGACGAGGTGACGTTCCTGTCCACCATGTCGGCCCGCGCCGACCGCCCCCTCAACTGGAACGTGCTCGGTGTGGGGCACAACGACAGCTGGCGGGAGCAGCTCGCGCTGTCGGACCGGGCGGCGGAGGCCGGCGGTCGGGTGGTGGCGCTCACCCTGCCGCAGGGGATGAAGCTGCGGCTGACGTTCCTGTCCGGCATGATCCTCGACGCTCTTCCCGGGTGGGCGGACCTGTTCGGGTTGCCGGTGGACGAGCGGCTGGCCGCGCTGCGCGACCCGGCGACCCGCCGCCGCCTCGACGAGGGGGCGCGGTCGCCCGACGCGGGGGCCATCGGCGCGCTGGCCCGCTGGAAGCACCTGCGGGTGGTGGAGACCTTCTCGCCGGAGACCGCACCGTACGAGGGCCTCACGGTGGGGGAGATCGCCGAGCGGACCGGGGCGGAGCCCTTCGACGCGCTCTGCGACGTGGTGATCGCCGACGGGCTGCGCACCGGGTTGTCGCCGGGCATGCTCCCCGAGAGCGACGAGCTGTGGCGCACCCGGGCCGAGGTGTGGCGCGACCCGCGCACCGTGGTCGGCGCCTCCGATGCCGGCGCCCACCTGGACATGATGTGTGGGGCGACCTACAGCTCGTTCCTGGTCGGCGAAGCCGTGCGCGACCGCGAGCTGCTGACCATGGAGGAGGCGGTCCACCAGCTCACCGCGGTGCCTGCCCGCCTGTACGGCCTCGTGGACCGGGGGGTCCTGGTCGAGGGCGTGCACGCGGACATCACCATCTTCGACCCCGCCACCGTGGGGCCGCGCCCGGAGCGCACCCTCGACGACCTGCCCGGCGGGGCCAGCCGGCTGGTCGCCGAGGCGGACGGCATCGAGCACGTGCTGGTCAACGGCGTCGAGATCGTGCGCGCCGGCGCCTTCACCGGTGCCACACCCGGCACCGTGCTGCGCTCCGGCGAGGCCACCACCACCGTGACCGCCCGCCCGGCGGAGCCGTCCCGATGAACCCCGCTCGTCGCCCGGCGCGCCACCAGCCGTGCCGTACCGCAAGCCCGGAGGACTCCACGTGACCTACACACCTCCAGCCGTCAACCCCGACTCGCGGGAAGCGAACCCGTACCGGCCCGACGTGGCGGCCGACCCGCTGGCGTTCTACGACCAGCTCCGCACCCAGTGCCCGATCGCCAACATGGAAGGGGTGCCCTCCGGCACCCACATCATCAGCTGCTACGAGGACGTGAAGTTCGCGCTCCGGCACCCGGAGATCTTCTCGTCGGACGTGGTGGCGGTGGACATCGGCCAGGACCGGCCGCTGATCCCGCTGCAGATCGACCCGCCGGGCCATGCCAAGTACCGCCGCCTCATGGACCCCCAGCTCGGCCCCAAGGAGATCGCCTACCTCGAGTCCGACACCCGGGCGCTGGTGAACGACATCGTCGACCGGTTCATCGGTCGCGGCAGCTGCGACTTCCACGCCGAGTTCTCGGTGCCGTTCCCCGGCACGGTGTTCCTCCAGCTCACCGGCCTGCCGCTCGACGACCTCGAGCGGTTCCTGACCTGGAAGGACAACATCATCCGCCCCGACGTGCCCCTCGGCGACACGCAGGCCGCTCAGGAGGTGCGCTACGCGACCGGCCGGGCGATGTACGAGTACTTCGAGGGGGTCATCGAGGACCGGCTCACCAACCCCGGCGAGGACGTGATCTCGCGCTTCGTGCACGGCGACCTCGAGGGCCGGACCCTCAGCCGGGACGAGATCGCCGATGTGCTGTACCTGTTCATCCTGGGCGGGCTCGACACCGTCACCTCGACCCTCGACTGCAGCATCGCCTACCTGGCGCAGCACCCGGCGCATCGCCAGACCCTGGTCGAGGACCCCTCGCTCGTGCCGGCCGCGGTGGAGGAGCTGCTGCGGTTGCACACCCCGGTCATGCAGGTGATGCGGGTGGTCAAGCAGGAGCACGAGATGCACGGGGTCAGGATGCTGCCCGGTGACCACGTGATCGTCATGCTCGGCGCGGCCGACACCGACCCAGCGGAGTTCGGACAGACGGCCGGTGAGCTGCACGTCGGGCGTGACGCCAACCGTCATTTCGCCTTCGGGGGAGGCCCGCACCGCTGCCTCGGCTCGCACCTCGCCCGCCTCGAGCTGCGGGTCGCGCTCGAGGAGCTGCACCGGCGGATCCCGGACTACGCCGTGGCCGAGGGGGCCGAGCTGTACTACTCGCCGGGCATCCGCGAGATCGCCTCGCTGCCCCTCGTGTTCGAGCCCGGCCCCACGCTGGGAGGAGCCGCATCGTGAAGATCCGCTTCGAGGCGTCCGCCTGCGTCGGTCACGGCCGCTGCTACGCCCTGGCCCCGGAGGTCTACGACGCCGACGACCAGGGGCACTGCATCGTCAGGTACGAGGTGGTGCCACCCGAACTGGAGGAGCAGGCCCGGGCCGGCGCGGCCAACTGCCCCGAGGCCGCGCTCGCGGTGGAGGACTGACTCAGCGGCCGCGCCTGGGCCCGGCCCGGTGGGCCTTCCGGGTGGCCGCGCCTTGGCGCCGCCGCTCCTGCCGGGCCAGCGCCTCGCGGCGCGCTTCGGCTTCCTGCGCCTCCCGGCGGAGCACGGCATAGCGGGCCAGGCGGGCCGGGTCCAGGGTCCCCGCTTCCGCGGCGGCTCGCACCGCGCAGCCCGGTTCACGTTGGTGCCCGCAGTCGCGGAAGCGGCATCCCGCGGCGAGCTCCTCGATGTCGGAGAAGGCGAGCGCCAGGCCCTCTTCGGCCTCCCACAGCCCGAGTCCCCGCAGCCCCGGGGTGTCGATGAGCACGCCGCCGGTGGGTACGAGGAGCAGGTCGCGGGTGACGGTGGTGTGCCGGCCCTTCGCGTCACCGGCCCGCACCCCTCGGGTGGCCTGTACCTCCTCGCCCACCAGGCGGTTGGCAAGGGTGGACTTGCCCGCCCCCGACTCCCCGAGCATCACCGCGGTGCGGTTCGGGCGGAGCAGCTCCCGGATGGGCTCGAGCCCGGTGCCCCGGCGCGCGCTGACCGCCAGGACCTCCACGCCCGGCGCCAGCGCCGCCAGCGCCTCGAGGGTCGGCGTCGGGTCGTCCACCAGGTCGGTCTTCGTCGCCACCACGGTCGGTTGCGCGCCGCCCTCCCAGGCGAGCACGAGGGTGCGTTCCAGTCGGCCGCCGCGCACCGGCCGATCGAGGCCGTGCACCACCAGCACCGAGTCGACGTTCGCCGCCAGCACCTGCTCGCGGTGGCCGAGCGCGTCGACGCGGGTGATGGCCGAGAAGCGGGGGAGGACTCCGGCGATGGTGCCGTGGCCACCGGCGTCCGCAGCCGCAACCGCCACCCAGTCGCCGGTGGTGGGTATGCGCTCGGCGCCGTCGCTCCAGGCGGCGGCGCTGGCGGGGGCCGTGAACGTGCCCGACGCGGCTTGCAGGAGGACCCGCCCCCGGTCGGCCCGCACCACCCGCGCCGCGATGGTCCCCCGGGGCGCGCCGGCCCACCAGCGCTCCACGCGCTCGTCCCATCCCCAGGCGTGGAGAGGGTGGCGCTCCCCGGCGCGAATGCCGGTCATCGAGCTAGTTTGCTCCAACCCTTACCGGAGCGGACATCCAAGCGGACACCCAGTGGACGAGCCACCTGACATGCGAGGCAAGGTCGTGCTCATCACGGGCGGCAACTCCGGCATCGGTCGGGCCGCGGCGGTGGAGCTCGCCCGGCTGGGCGCGACGGTGCTCATCACAGCCCGGGACGAGGCGAAGGGCGCCGACGCGCTGGCCGAGCTGCGCCGCCGGTCCGGTCGCGACGACGCCGCGGTCCTGCCGCTCGACCTCGGCGACCTGCGCTCGGTACGCGCCCTGGCGGAGCGGGTGCTCGGTGAGTACGACCGCCTCGACGTTCTGGTCAACAACGCCGGTGGGGTGCTCTCGGAGCGCAGGCTCACCGCTGACGGCTTCGAGGCCACGTTCGGGGTCAACCACCTCGGCCACTTCCTGCTCACCGAGCTGCTGGTCGACCGCCTGAGGCGATCGGCGCCGGCGCGGATCGTGAACGTGTCGTCGGTGGCCCACCGCTTCGTCGTTGGCGGGTTCTCCTTCGCCGATCCGCAGTTCGAGCGCCGGCGGTACCGGGGCGTGGCGGCCTACAACCAGTCCAAGCTGGCCAACATCCTCTTCACCATGGAGCTGGCGCGGCGCCTGGCCGGCACGGGGGTCACCGCCAACGCGATGCACCCCGGCGCGGTGGCCACCGGCTTCGGGTCCGCGGACGACACCAGGGGCATCGAGCGGGCGGCCATGGTGCTTGGCCGGCCGTTCCTGATCAGCCCGGAGCGGGGAGCCCGCACGCTCGTCTACCTGGCATCGTCGTCCGCGGTCGCCGGGGTGACCGGTGGCTACTTCGTGCGCTGCCGCATGCACACCCCGAGCCGGGCGGCGCGCGATCCTCGGGCGGCGCGCCGGCTGTGGGAGCTGAGCGAGGAGTTGCTCGAGCAGGCCGCTGCCGGACGCTGAGCTGGCCGGACAACCCCGGGCGGTTCCGGCGACCGGGGCGTGATCACGCCAGTCCCGCGAGCCGCAGCATGGATGGGGGCACGCCGTCGTCGCCCGCAGCCAGCATGGCGGCCCGCTCGACGTTGACCGCGTCGAGATGGCGATCGGCCCATCGGTCCCACGGCCCCGGCGGCACCCGCGAGGGGTCGCCGCCCGCTTCGACGCAGGAGTAGAGGTAGGCCTGTAGGGCCAAGAGGTCGTCCGCGCCGCCCACCGGGCCGATGCCGGGCACGATGGTGGTGGCGAGGCCTGCCAGCTCGCTGAGCGCGTCGGCCCAGGCCTCCGGGTCACCGTCGAACGCGTTGGGGGTGACCCCGAAGCTGCACATCGCTCCGGCGAAGAGGACGTCGGCTGCTGGCAGCAGGGCGACGAGGTTCTCATGTTGTTGGCCGGCGGTGGGCAGCGCGCACACCGTCGGTGAGAGCCACGCCGCGGTATCGACGGTGTGGGATACCGGCCGGGTGGCGAAGTCGTCGTCGAAGGCCTGCGCGTGGTCGGGGTAGAGGGCCCGGTAGACCGCGGGGTTCGCCGGCTGGTCGAGCAGGGCGCTGGTCTGGCGGCGGCCGTAGCGGGCGGCCATCCAGAACACCGAGGACCCACCGGTGAATTCCACGTGGCTGCTCGTGTACACCACGCGCCGGACGGGCAGCTGGCTGGCGGCGATCTCCTCCGCCAGTGGCGCGGCGAGCGCCGGTGCCAGCAGGCAGTCGATGAGGGTCACCCCGTCGTCATCGACGATCACCCCGGCATTGGTCTGGCCGTGGCCGGCCGGTTCGCTCAGCCACGTGTGCACTCCTGGCGCGAGCTGCTGTAGGTGACCCCCCACGGTGGGCACGCTACCCGCCAGTACCACCCACCGAACTGTTCATGAGAGCGCGGTTGGGGGCCGCGGATCGGTGAACAGTTCGGGGAGAGTCGGGGAGAAGGGGCCGCCGGTAAGCTGCCGGCCCGTGGCCAACCGGAAGAAGACCCAGAAGAAGCGCAAGCCGAGCCGGCCGCTCCCGAAGGTGGGATCGCCGAAGGACGACGCCTACCGGCTCGAGCACAGTCGCCAGGATCTGGTCGACTTCGGTCTGGCCGATCCCAAGCGAGGGCCGGTCAACTGGATCATCGTCGGAGTGATCGTGGCTCTCCTGGGCCTGGGCTGCCTGGCGCTCATCATGTTCACCTGACCGCTCACGCGGTGGTGGCGATGCCCCCGTCGACCGGGATCACGGCCCCCGTCAGGTAGGAGCCCGCCCTCGAGCTGAGGAAGATCGCGGTGCCGGCCATGTCGTCGGGCTCGCCGATGCGCCCGAGCGGGCATTGGGCCCGGATCACGTCGCCGAAGGCGTCGAGGGTGGCGGCCATCATCTTGCTCTCGAAGGGCCCGGGGGCGATGGCGTTGACCGTGATGTGGTCCCGGGCCAGCCGCTTGGCCAGCACCCGGGTGAGGTGGTGCACCGCGGCCTTGCTGGCCGAGTACGAGTACGTCTCGAACTCGGGTACCCGGAGGCCGTCGATGGAGCCGATGTTGATCACCCGGGCGGGATCGGCGGGTGAGCCGGCCGCGGCGAGGCTCGGCACGAGCGCCTGCGTCAGGTGGAACACGCCTTTCACGTTCAGGTCGAGCACCCGGTCCCAGGCGGAGTCGGGGAACTCGGCGAGCGGCGCGCCCCAGTTGGCGCCGGCGTTGTTGACCAGGATGTCGAGCGCACCGTCGAAGTGGTTGCTCACCTCGGCGGCGAGCCGGCGGCACTCGTCCGCGGTCGACAGGTCGGCCGGCATCGCCACGCACTCACCGATCCGGCCGAGTTCCTCGGCCACCTGGTCGCACACGTCCGCCTTACGCGAGGAGATGACCACCCGGGCTCCCGCCTCGACGAACCCGCGGGCGATCATCAGGCCGATGCCTCGGCTGCCCCCGGTGACGAGCGCGGTCTTGCCTTGGATCGAGAACAGGTCGGCAGCAGGCATGTTCACTCCCGTGGGAGGTCGATGAGCAGGTGGTCGTGGACGTCGCCGTAGAACTGCGGGAGCAGCATCCGCTCGGTGAACCGCCACTCGCCCGGCCCTGGCCCCGCCGGGCCGGAGCCTCCCCCGCGACGCTCGAAGCGGTCCCGGTAGCGGCCGGCGGCGATCGGCTGGAGGGCCACGGCCGGGGTTTGCTGCAGCACAGTGAAGTAGGAGCGAGCGTGAGCGGTCGCCGCACCGGCGTCGAGCTCGACGATGACGTTGGTGGTGACGTGGAGGGTGCGGGGCGTGCCGTCGTCGTGCAGGCGGGTGGTGGTGCGGTAGAGGGCGGTCACCGCATCGGCTCCTTCGGCCAGCACGGTGCCGTCCTCGAGCACGATCCGCCCCCACGCGAACAGTTCACCAAGGCCCTTGAAGTCGCCCTTGTCGATGAGCTGCGCATAGCGATGGATCAGGGCCTCGATCTGGCGATGGTCGCCGGGAGATGCTGGGCGGTCAGGCACGGGCCCGCAGGCTACGGGACCTGTCGGGAGCGAACCAGCAGCACCCTACGATGGCTGGACGGGTGCCGACGGGACCACTGCGTCCAAGCAGATGCAGGCGTATGCTGACGGGCGCATCAGCGGCGCCGGTGGCGGGCCGGGACCACGGGTGGGGGAGACGAGGCGGAACCGCGCCCACCGCTTCGACGAGGAAGAGCGTGAACGGGAGTCCGATGGCTGAGGATCCGCCCCGGCGGGGACCTGTGGCGCCGCAGCACCAGCGCGCGGGCTCGAACCTCACGCTGGCTCGCCACATCAGCCGCGTTGCGGCCATCTTCGACGCGGTGCCGGTCGGTGTGGGGGTCTGGTCGGTCGACGGGGAGCTCCTACACGCCAACCCGGTGTTCTGCGACCTGTTGCAGGTCCGTCGTGACGAGCTGGTGGGCCAGCCCTTCGAAGCATTCATCGAGCCGAGACGGGCGCCGGACGTGCGCCAGTTCGTCGAGGACCTCTGGCGAGGGGAGCGGAACCACTTCGCCTGCGACCTGCGCTGCCGCGGGGTCGACGGTTCCGACCGGTGGATGCGGGCCGTCCTCACCGCCGTGTACGGGCCCGCGGCACGGCCCGCCTACCTGCTGTCGCAGATCTTCGACTTCGCGGACAGCCGGATCCACACGTCTGCGGGCGAGCGGATGGCCAGCGAGGCGCCGGTGATGCTCTGGCTCACCGACGAAACCGGTGTCCCTCGGGTCGGGAACCGCAAGACCTACGAGTTCCTCGGCGAGCCGGTTCTCGGCGGTGAGCTGCGGCGGAGCGTTTTCGAGCGCACCCACCCCGGCGACTATGCGCGGCTCGCCGAGCAGATCCGCGAGCGGGTGCGCTCGTTGAGGCCGCTCGACGTCGTGGCCCGCTCCCGCCGGGCCGACGGCACCTGGCGGGCCCTCCACCACCGGGCCGAGCCGGTGTTCGCGCCCGACGGTCGGTTCACCGGCTATGCCGGGGTGAGCCTCGACGTGACCGAGCAGGAGCGGCTGCGGGCGGAGCTGGCCGAGACCCGTCGCCTGTTCCGCTCCATCACCGAAGCCGGGCCGGTCGCCGTGGCCCGCCTCGACCGGCACGGTCGCATCACCTACGCCAACTCCCGCTGGGGGGAGGTTCTCGACGACCCCGATGTGCAGTTGCTCGGTCTGAGCTGGCAGAGCCTGCTCGCGCCCGAGCAGCTCCGCGAGCTGATCGAGCTGGGTCGGTCCGCAGCCGAGACCGGCACGCCGTTCGAGCGCCGGGTCTCCAGGCTCGACACGGGGGTGTTCGTGCTCGACCCCGGGAGCGACCTGTCGGGGGCCCGATCGTGGGCGGTGCTGCGAGTGGTGCCGGTGTTCGACGACGCGGGCCGGCGGGACGGGTGGATCGCCACCTTCACCGACATCTCCGCCGAGATGGCGGCGGACTCCCGCGCTGATCGCCTGGCCCACGTGCTCGACGCCGGATCGGACTTCCTGATGATCGCCGAGCGCAGCGGGGCCATCACCTACGTGAACAACGCCGCCCAGGACGTCCTGGGGATCACCGCCTTCGATCCCCGCTCGGGGTCGGAGACGCCCGACTTCCTCACCGACGTGTTCGACGGCGACTCGCTCGAGCTGTACCACGAGGTGATCGAGCCGGTGCTCGCGGGGGAGGGGCTCTGGCGGGGCGAGCTGGCCTTCCGCTCCCGGGAGGGCACCATCATCCCGGTGTCCGCCCTGATCCTCGCCCACCGTAATGAGTACGGGCGGATCGAGTCGGTGTCCGCCGTGGCCCGCGACATCAGCGACCTGAAGATGGCGCAGAGCCAGCTGCGTGAGCTGGCCACCCACGACTACCTCACAGGCATGCCCAACCGGGTGTTGCTCTACGATCGGTTGGAGCAGGCGCTGAACCGTTACCACCGCTACGGTCAGCCGGTCGCGCTGCTGTACCTCGATCTCGATCGCTTCAAGCCGGTCAACGACGACTACGGCCACCACGTGGGCGACCAGGTCCTGCAGAAGATCGCGGATCGCATCAACCGCGTGGTGCGCGACACCGACACCGCGGCTCGCATCGGTGGGGACGAGTTCTGCGTGCTCGTGGAGGGCATCGACGATCCCGACGGGTTGCGAGGGGTGGCCGACCGGCTGATCGAGGCCCTCGACGAGCCGATCATCGTCGGGGGGGCCGAGGCGCACGTCGGGTGCTCGATCGGTCTGGTATCGGTCGACGACAGCTGCGCGGACGCGGATGCACTGATGGCCCTGGCCGACGCGGCGATGTACCAGGCGAAGGCCGCGGGGCGAGGCTGCTGCGTCGTCTATGAGCCGGGTGGCTCGCCGTGACGGCGATGGGGTCGTGGCCGGGCGGGCCGATCATCGCGTTGCACCACGTGTCGCTGACGGTGTCCGATCTCGAGCGCTCCGTGCCCTGGTACCAGGAGACGCTTGGTCTCAACGTCGTGGGTGACCAGCACCACGACGAGGGTCGCACGGTGGTGCTGGCCGCCACGAACGGGACGTTCACCCTGCTGCTGCAGGAGCACAAGGCGCACGAGGGCACGTCGTTCAGCGAGTTCCGTCCGGGTCTCGACCACCTGTCGTTCCGCCTCGCCGACGTCGAGGCGCTCGAGTGCTGGCGGGCTCGGCTGGAGGAGCTCGGGGTGGATCACCAGCCGGTGCGCCACGAGCCTTTCGGCTCGGTGCTGATCTTCCGTGACCCGGACCGCATCCAGCTCGAGCTGTTCGTCGACCCCGCCGTCTGACCCCCTGACCC
>NZ_DAIUCK010000007.1:0-52834 GCF_036846205.1 Rhabdothermincola sp.
CTCCCCCAGGGCGCGCGACCGGCCGACAACGGTGCCCTTCGGCCCGCCCACGGCCACACCCCCCTGGTCGTGATGCTCGTGCTGACCCAGGTCGCCGTGGGCTCGGTCACCCTCGGCTGGCTGATCGAGCTGGTCGCACCCACCGCCGTCAGCCGCAGCGGCGCGCTGGCGACCCCGGCACTCGGGACCGCTGCCGTGGCCCTCACCGCTTCCCTCGCCCACCTGGGTCGTCCGAGGTACGCGTGGCGAGCGGTCCGAGGATTCTCGCACTCGTGGCTGAGCAGAGAGATCGTGGCGTTCGGGCTCTTCGTGCTGCTCTCGGCCTTCTACGCGATGGCGATCCTGGCCGGCGCGCCTCGAGCGCTGTCGCTCGCCCTCGGCGGTGGGGCTGCGAGTACAGGGCTAGCCGGAGTTGCCACCTCGGTGATGGTGTACGCCGCGACCGGGAGGCGGTCATGGTCGGCGGCCCGCACCACCGCCCGGTTCGCGCTCACATCTCTATTGGGTGGCTCGCTATCGGTGCTCACCGTGGTCGCGGTCGACGGAGGCGACCCGACTCTGCTCACCGGAGCCGGCGCCCTCGGCGTGGCCGGCGCATCGGCGGCAGCGCTCACCCACTGGCAGGCCCGGCGTCGGCGTGGCGACCGGGACGATCCGCTGGTGCTTCGCGGCTCCCTCCTGCGAGGTCCACTCGACGGGCCGTCGACGGCGCGGTTGCTGCTCACGATGATGGTGCTGCTCCTGGTTCCCGCCACCCTGGCCCTCGCCTCGTCGGAGCCGAGAGGCTCCGCGGGCGCGGCCACCTTGAGCGCCGTGTCGGCGGCGACCGCCATCTGCGCGGAGCTGCTCGAACGACACTTGTTCTTCCGCACCAGTGTCGGGCCCCGGCTGCCCGCTGGAGGAGCATGAGCGTGTTCGACCGGCTCATACCCCTGCAGACCGAGGGCCCGCTCACCTCCCGGCTCGCCCGACGAGCAGGCGGGTTCGACCTCGGACAGGTCCCAGCCGACCGGATACCGGACCAGCTCACCCGCAGCGTGTGCGGGTTCTGCTCGGTCGGCTGCGCGCTCGACGTGCATCTGCAAGCAGGCATCGCGGTGGCGATCACGCCTTCGCCGGACCATCCCGTGAACCGAGGGTCCGCGTGCCCGAAAGGCTGGGAACTGCTGGCGCCAATGGAAGCGGGCGATCGGGCCACAGCACCGATGCGTCGCAATGCCGCCGGGCGGCTCGTACCGGTGACCTGGCCGGAAGCCATCGACGCCTTCGTGTCGGGGATACGAGCGGTGCAGGCCACACACGGCCCCGACAGCGTCGCCTTCCTGTCGACCGGTCAGATCCCCAGCGAGGAGATCGCCCTGTTGGGTCTGCTGGCGCGAAGCGGGCTCGGTATCCGGCACGGGGACGGCAACACCCGCCAGTGCATGGCCTCAGCGGTCGTGGCCTACAAGCAGTGCTTCGGCTTCGACGCGCCCCCCTACACCTATGCCGATCTCGAGCGCGGTGACGTGATCGTGTTCTGGGGTGCAAACCCGGCGATCGCACATCCGATCCTGTGGGAGCGAGCGCTGCGCAACCCCCACCATCCCGCCATCGTTGTGGTCGATCCTCGGCGCACGGAAACCGCGATGGCTGCAACGCATCACCTCCCGCTGCGACCCAAGACCGACCTGGACCTGGCCTACGCAGTCGGGCACATCCTGATCCGCGACGGGATGGTCGACCAGCGGTTCGTGGAAGCGCACACCTCGGGGTTCGATGACTACGCCGCTCACGTCCGGCGGTTCGCCCCATCGGTGGTGGCCCGAACCTGCGAGCTCGAGGTCGAGCGGATCGAGGAGCTGGCCCATCTCATCGGCACCGGTCGGGCGGTGTCGATCTGGTGGACGATGGGCGTGAACCAGTCCCATCAAGGCGTACGTACCGCACAGGCCCTGATCGCGCTGGCACTGCTCACCGGCAACATCGGCAAGCCAGGCACCGGGGCCAACTCGATCACCGGTCAGTGCAACGCCATGGGATCGAGACTCTTCGCGAACACGGCAAGCCTCTTCGGCGGTCGAGACTTCGGGAACCCCGAGCACCGTGCCGCGGTGGCCGAGGCCCTCTCGATCGACGAGTCCGTGCTGCCGAGCGAGCCGAGCTGGCCCTACGACCACATCATGGAAGGGATCGCCTCCGGTGCGATCCGAGGGCTGTGGGTGATCGCCACCAACACCGCACACTCCTGGATCAACCAGTCCGACGCCCGCGAGCTGCTCGACCGTCTCGACTTCCTCGTCGTGCAGGACCTCTACGCCGACACGGAGACGGCTCAGCACGCGCACCTGGTGTTGCCGGCTGCCGGGTGGGGGGAGAAGGAAGGCACCTTCATCAACAGCGAGCGCCGCCTAGGTCTGGTCAAGCGAGTCCGCCAGGCACCCGGGCAGGCGCTGGCGGACTTCTGGATCTTCAAGGCCATCGCCGCGGCGGCCGGCTGCGCAGACCTCGTCGCGCCCTGGACCTCTCCCGAAGCGGCGTTCCGGCTCCTGCAACGCCTCACCGCGGGGATGCCCTGCGACATCACCGGCGTTCGAGGATGGGAACATGTCGACACCGGGGCGGTGCAATGGCCCTGGCCTGAGGGCGACGAGCGGCCGCGACCCGGAGAGATCGAGCGGCGACTGTTCGAGGACGGCCGATTCCACACCACTGATGGCCGGGCACGCTTCGTCGTCGGCAACCCCACCCCTCCACCTGAGCTCCCCTCGCCGTCTCACCCGCTGGTGTTGCTGACCGGTCGCGGGTCCTCCGCGCAGTGGCACACCGGAACCCGCACGTCGCGCGCCCCAGCGCTGCGGTCGTTGGCTCCCCGAGGCCCGGTCGTCGAGATCCACCCCGACGACGCCGCGACCCGTGGACTCAGCTCCGGTGATCGAGTGGAGGTGCGATCAGCGCGCGGCTCGATGGAGGCGACCGCTCTGCTCACCCCGACCAT
This sequence comes from Rhabdothermincola sp., assembly GCF_036846205.1. Lineage (NCBI taxonomy): Bacteria > Bacillati > Actinomycetota > Acidimicrobiia > Acidimicrobiales > Iamiaceae > Rhabdothermincola > Rhabdothermincola sp. The sequence continues at coordinate 2,978 of NZ_DAIUCK010000007.1, forward strand.
GCGCCGCGGGGAGGTGTTCGTCCCCATGCACGACGCATCGACCAACCAGCTCACCTTCCCCGTCTTCGACCCCCACTCCCGCCAGCCCGGCTACAAGCACTGCGCGGTCGAGGTGCGACGAAGGTGATCCGCACCGGGTCTAGCGAACGGCGCACCACCGTGGCCGGCGGCACCGTCGGTGGCACCCCCAGCGACCGGTCAGCGATCGGCCGTGACTCGGGCGCTGAGGAGTGAGGGTCCACGACGCTCAAGCTGCGCGTCGTAGAACGTGATGTGCTCTGCGGCCATGCGCGACATCGAGAACCGTTCCTCGGCCGCCCGCCGACACGCGGTCCGATCCAGCTCAGGGACCCGTTCGAGCGCCCGCAGCAACGAATCCTCGTCGTTGCGGAGGAAGCCGGTCCGCCCATCATCGATGATCTCCGGGGCGGAGCCGAACGGGGTCGCCACCACGGGGGTGCCGTGAGCCAGGGCCTCGATCATCACCATCCCGAACGGCTCCGCCCAGGCGATGGGGTTGAGCAGGCAGAGGGCATCTCTCAGGAGCTGCGCTTTGGTAACCGGGCCCACCTCACCCACGTACTCGATATCCCCACCGAGCATCGGACGCACCCGTTCGGCGAAGTAGTCGAGCTCGGCCCGCTCCTGCATCTTCGCCGCGATCTTGAGGGGTACACCCGCCCGGCGAGCGACCGTGATGGCGGTGGTGACCCCCTTGTCCGGGCTCATCCGACCCAGGAAGAGCGCATACCCACCGCGGCCGTCGCCGACGTCACAGCGCGAGAGGTCGATCCCGTGGTGAATCACCGCGCCGATGGGGATGGTCCCCGCGGTCGACGCCTGGTGGTGGGAGATGGCGATGATCGGCACCCGACCGCCGACCCGGCGCAGCACGGCGGCCAGGTCGCCCTCGAACGGACCGTGGTTGGTGGTGACCACCGGCAGGGTCGGGAACGCCTCCCCCCAGGCCAGGCCGGTGATGGTGTGGTCGTGCACGATGTCCGCTCGCCAGGCGGCGGCCGCGTCGTACGCCTCGATCACGTGGTGCAGCTCGGCCGCGGGGCTGATGGCGGTGGTGCCGAGCGAGCGTTCAAACACCCAGTGCCGCTCCACGGGGCAGGTGCTGTCACCGGTCGTGCACAGCAACACCTCGTGACCCTGTTCCTGGAGGCCTCGACAGAGCACATCGAGCACCAACTCGGTACCCCCGTAGCCGCTGGGCGGCACGGCCAGCCACGGTGGAGCGATGACCGCAACCCTCACGAGCATCACCTCCTGATCGGAACGTCACGTACGCTGCGGTTCGGTCTCCCTCGTTGCGCTTCCCGGCGCGCCGGAGGCGGCGGAGCCGGCACTGCCCGATCATCTACCAAGGGCATCCTGCCCGCGCCAAAGCGGGCCTGCGAACGCCCCGCGGAGCGCACCGCCCCAGCGGCCCGGCCGGCCCGGTCACCCGGTGTCACCGCACGCCCGGGCCGGCACCCTCACCAGGGCTCGGACAGCATGAGGGCCCGTTCCACCCCCAGGGAACGCAGCACGCAGTAGCGGTGATTCCCGTCGAAGGGATTTCCCGCGTAGGGATCCCGCACCAGCGGCTCCCAGATGAACGACGCCACGCACGTCGCCAGCCAGGGGTCGGGACAGCGACGGGCGATCGCGACCTTGAGCGCCTCACTGGTCCAGTCGACGCCGTCGAAATCGGCCCAGAGCTCAATCGCGACGTCCATCGCCTCGGCCCACGGGCCCTGGTGGAAGTCGCACCGGCTGACGTCCGGTTGTACGAACAGCAGCGCCGTCTCCACATCGGCCGCCGGGGCCGCTTCGATCTCGTCACTGAAGCTGCAGCGACCAAGCTCACGAAGCGAGCCGAGCATCGACAGCCGCTCCACCGAGAACAGCTCGCGAGGCGCCAGCTGCGACGTGCGCACTTCACCCCGGGTACGGACTCCGACCATCACGGACCTCCCATCACGGATCTCCCATGTGATGACACCGCGGCCACCAGCAACGGCTGGCGGCTCGACGCCGTCAAACTCGTATTGCCCGCAGCAAGCGATCGGTTCCCGATTTCTTGTCCGGCGATCAGCTCCAAGGCGCGTCGTCGCCAAAGAGGCGTCGATGCTGCACCGCCCACTTCGACCGCTCGACGGCGAGGAGGTAGACGTCCTCGTACCGGCCGTCGACGTACTCGTGCTCACGCAGGCGGCCCTCGACATCGAACAACCGGCCGGCACCGCTGGCAAAGGCTGCGTAGTTGTCAGCGAGGCACTCGGCGTAGACCTTGCGCAGATCGAACTGCGCGAAGAGGTAGCTCAGGAACACCGCCACGCCTTCGAGCGCGAGCCCGCTGCCCACCCACTCAGGGTCCTCGATGACTGCCAAGTGGACCGTTCGGTTGCGGGCGTCGAGCTCGAACGCGGAGACCACCCCGACACGCCGCCCGTCCCGACAGGTGACGATGAACTGGGCCAGGATCTCCTCCCAGAGCAGCCGCCGCATGCCCTCTGGGCTCGGGGTCCGACCCCGCAAACGGAATCGCACCAGGGCATCGCCCCACACGTGCAGCGCGGCGAGATAGGGCTCGTCCTCGACCATCACCGGCCGTAGCCGCACGTCGGGCCCCTCGAGACGGCCGCGCGGGGTGCCCGGGGCCAGACCGAGCCCGGCACCGCTGCACACCTGGTGGTACACGTCGCCCAGGGTGCGGAGGCTGGCGATGAGATCCTCGGGCCATGGCTCGGTACTCCAGCGTTCGGCCACGATGACCAGCTCCACCAGGGCCAGCGAATCCAGGCCCAGGTCATCGACCAGCAGCGTCTCTTCGGTCGCGTGGCTCAGGTCCACCCACAGCTCGGTCGAGATGACCGAGCAGAGCTCGGCGAACGTCGGCGCCGGTGGCGCATCCACCCGGTTCGCAACTGCTGCCCGGTTCATGCGTAGTACTGGATCGACGTGACCTGCTGATCGAGCGTCGTGAGGTTGCGGATCGTGCCGTAGCTTCCGCTGGTCGTCTCCGCTGGCCCCTGCAGGCCCCAGTCACGCCAGTGCTTGATCGTGCCGCAGCGCAGATGGCGGGTGGAGCGGATGCGGTCGTTCCAGTCCGGGGACAGATTGAGCCCACCACCAGTGCAGTCGTTGCCCACCACCACGATGTACGAGCCGCTACCGCCCAGGCCCTCGTAGTGCGCCGCGAGGGCGTTGCTCGGCCATGACTCGGCCGCCATCGCCGCCGGACTGTCCGCCACCGCGACACCGGGAGCGACCCCGAGTGAGGACAGCAGCTTGGCGAAAGTGTCGAAGCACACCGGTTCGGCCACCTTGCCGGCTTCGACGTCTGCCCGGGTCTGGATCTCGACCCGGCAGTAGCGCTCGTCGGCAGGACCCGCCGCACCGCCGGGGGGCTGATCGGCGAGCACGATGGCCGCCGGGCCCAGCAGGGCGAGCGCTGCTGGCAGTGCTGTTGTCGATCGCATCGGAACCCTCCGTGCCGTTCCCCTCAGAGGTCGTCCTCCTCAGGGGTATTGCCCGGAGGGGCCAGCCGGTTCCTAGGTCGATCGGACCTCTTGGAGCGCGTAGGCCATCCAGCCCACCTGGTCCCAGGAGAACTCGGGAAGGGTCGGGACGCGGACGGCCACCGTCAACGGCAGGCCCGAGACCGGGTCGACGAGGACCGCCCACCCTCTCGGCCCTTCGGCGGACTCAGGATCACCCCCGAGGAACAGCAGGCCCCGCCGCCCGAGCGGGTCGGTCGACTCACCCGCCAGCCGGCCGTGCCGCAGGATGGAGTCGACGGCGGCAGCCCGCACCGCGGGCGGGGTGATCGGCGCGGAGGCGACCTCGGCCAGGGCCATCACCGCGTCATCCGAGCCCGGCGGATCCGCGTGCGTTCGCGACACGTAGTCTTCGAGCTCCCGAACGGTCACGGGCAGAGCCCGGACCTGCTCGTAGGAGTACCCCGCGAACGGCCCCACGTTCTTCATGGCCTCGCCGGGCGTCTCGGGCGGCACCGGTGGCTCGGCATCGAGGGAGCTGACCCACCGGACCTCATCGAAGCTCTCGCCCCAGGGCAGGATCCACGCGTCACGGACCTCGATCTCACCGGGTGAGTCCGGGCGCCCGAGGATCATCCGGCGGAACAGGGTCTCACCCTCGCCGATCGTGTGATCGGGATGCGAACCGGCGAGGCGCACCAGGTCTGCCGTCGAGCGGTCGGGAAGGCGGGAGCGCACCTCCTGGGTGCGCTCCCGGTGGCCGATGGCGACCGCCGCGACGGCCAGCAGGAGCGCCAGCGCCCCTCCGACGGCCACCACGAGTCTCGGCGACCGGCGGCGCGAGCCCCGGTCGCCTGCTGCGGGCTGCTCATCGGGTCGGTCGAGCGTGAGGTCGATGACCGGCGGCTGCGACCCGGACATCGCCACGGGGTCGAGTCTCCGGGTGGGTCGCAACTGCGGGTCCAGCTCGGCGATCCGGGCCAGGGCCCGGGCCCGCACGCGCTCGGCGGTGTCGCGGTCGGGCGTTCCCACCGGCGCCTCGAACCACTCCAACACGTCCAGCTCGTCCATCGGTGCGCCTCGCTCAGCCCTGCAGGTCCAAGATGCCCTGGACCGCCCTTCGCAACTTCCCTCGAACTCGGTTGATCCTTGACCTCACTGTACCGATTGGTAGCGACAAGGTTGTAGCAATCTCAGCATAGCCGAGCCCGACCACTGCATACAGGTAGATGCAATCACGATCCGTGGGTCCGACCTCCAGCAGAGCAGCTGCGACCTGCGGCCACACGTCCCGAGCCGCGACCCCATCCAGCACCTCCCGCTCACCGCTGGGCGCGAAGGCCGGCTGGTGCCAGCGGGCCAGCGCTCGCAGCTTGCGCTCCTCGGTGCGGCGGTGCCGCCGGACGAGGTTCGTGGCGATGGCGAACAGCCAGGTCGAGGGCGACCCCAGGGACGGATCGAACCGGTCCCGCCGGATCCAGGCCTGGGCGAAGACCTCCGCCGTCAACTCCTCCGCGTGGTCCGGGCCGACGCGGCGGGCCACGTAGCGGTACAAGGACCGGAAGTAGGCCGAATAAAGCTCATCGAAGGAGCCCAGATCCTGCGGCTGTGACACCGCCTCCTGCTCGTCGCGTCCACGCACCCGTCAGCCCGATCCGGCGACTCGGCCCGCGCCCGGGTCGCTCAACGCCTCCTCCCGCCGGCGGCGACCATAGCGTGGCGCATCACCATCCATCGGCGCCCGAGGAGTCGAAGTGAAGCGGCCGTCGGCTCCGGAACCGAGCTGCCGGCAATCCGACGTGATCCCTGACGCTGCGACACCGCCCAGACTTGCGTAGCGTCATGGGCATGACGCAGGCCGGCTTGGCCCTGCTCGTCGCCTACCTGGTGGGCGCGGTGCCGTTCGCCCAGCTCGCGGCGCGCCTCACCCGGGGAGCTGATCTGCGCCTGGTGGGCACCGGCACGGTCTCGGGGACCGGCCTGTACCGGGTTGCCGGCTTCTGGCCCCTGGCCATCGCCGGGGTGCTGGACGTGGGCAAGGGAGCCGCCGGACCGCTCCTCGCGGCCCGATCGCCGACCCTGGCCGCGCTGGCCGGTGGTGCGGCGGTCGCCGGGCACAACTGGTCGCCCTTCCTGCGCTGGGCAGGCGGCCGTGGGATCTCCCCGGCCATGGGGGCGCTGGCCGTGACCGCCTGGCCGGGGGCGGTGCTGCTGCTCGCCGGGCTCGCCATCGGCCGCCTGGCGCGGCAGACCGGCGCAGTCTGCTTCGTCGCCGACCTGGCCCTGGTACCACTCGCGACCATGACCCGAGGATCGGCCGGGGCGCTCGCGGCGGCCGCGGTACTCATCCCCATGCTCGTCAAGCGACTCGCGGGCAACCGAGCGCCAGCCGAGCGAACCGCGGCGACCTACCTCCGGCGCCTGGTCTTCGACCGAGACGAGCCGCCAGGGCAACTGACTCCACGGCGGCCACGATGACCGTCGGCATCGTCACCGACAGCGCCACGGCCCTCCCACCAGCACTCGCCGAACGCCACCGGATCACGGTGGTGCCGATGTGGCTCCAGGTCGGCGGCGAGCGAGTGCGCGAAGGCGAGCGGACCCTCGAAGAGCTGGTCGCCGCCACCGGTGTCACCACCTCGGGGCCGTCACCGGGTGAGTTCATCGAGGCGATCGAGCGGCGGCGATCGAGTGACGGCGTGCTGGTGGTGACCATCGCCTCGTCCATGAGCAGCACCCACCAGGCGGCGGTCATCGCCGCGGGCAGCCTCGACGTGCCGGTCCGGGTGGTGGACTCCACCACTGCCGCCGGGGCGGAGGCGCTCGTGGTGCTGGCCGCGGCCGAGGCCGCCGAGCGAGGTCTCGCCCTCACCCAGGTCGCCGCGGCCGCAGAGCGAGCCCGGGAGGCGGTGCGGTTGGTGGCCACGATCCCCTCGCTGGAACACCTGGCCCGCAGTGGTCGGGTGCCGGGAATCGCCGGGTGGGCAGGCGACCGGCTCGGCATCAACCCCCTGTTCGAGTTCCGCCGGGGCGAGGTGCACCGGCTCCGCCCGGCCATGAGCCGGCAGGCCGCGCTCGACCGGATCGTGTCCCTGTGCCGGCGGGGTGCGAGCCCCGGGCACCGGCTCCACGTGGCGGCATTGCACGCGCTGGCCCCCGACGACGGACACCGGCTGCTCGAGCAGGTGCGGGACCTGCAGCCCGCCACCTCGTTCGTGAGCGAGTTCGGGTCGGTGATGGTGGTCCACACCGGCCCCGGCCTCGCCGGGCTGGCCTGGTGGTGGGAACCCGCTTAGTCGGACTCGCTCAGGATCCACTCCACCGCGCCCACGATGGTGGGCGTGGCCTGCGGCCCGAACGCGTGGCCCATCCCCGCGACGAGCTCCAAGCGGCACGGTTGGCGAGCCGCGGCGGACAACTCGTGGGCGTCGGTCGAGCTGATGAAGCGGTCGGCTTCACCGTGCACGACGACCAGCGGCGAGGCGAGCAGGGACACGAGCTCCACCGGCGGAAGCGGGTTGGTCCACCGGGGGGCGATGCGCACCCGCATCAGGCGATCGGCGAGCAGCCGGCCAGGGATCGTGCGGGTGAGCAGGGCGGAAGCCAACCCAGCGGCACTCCGGGGCAGCCGCCACCGGGCGGGGCAGCTCACCGCCACCACGCCCGCCAGCGACGGGTCGGTGCTCGCGTACCGCAGCGCGGCGATGGCCCCCATCGAGGCCCCGACCAGCACGACCTGATCAGCGCGGGAGGCGGCCAGCTCCACGGCCGCGGCCACGTCGTGGGCCTCGAGATCGCCGAGCGTCGAATGGCCACCTGATCCGCCGTGCCCCCGGGCGTCGTAGGTGACCACGTCGAGCTCCCGCTGGTGGAGGGCTTCCGCGGTGGCGACCACCTCGGGATGGTCCCGGTGGGCGCTGAAGCCGTGGACCAGGACCACCGCGCCTCGGGGGGTGGTGTCGGTCAGCCAGCGGCGAGCGGCCAAGGCGACGCCGTCGGCGGTGATCAGGCTGGGTGTCGGCACTGCTCCTCCTGGCCGTGGGTGCTGCGCAGTGTAGGGAGAGCGGTGCCTGCTCGTCAGACGGGCGCCGGCGCCGACGGGACGGGGCTACTGGCCCGGAAGATCGACGGCGAGGATCTCACCCCCGGCCAAGGTCGCCTCGCGATCCACCACCCCGATCCGCAGCGCGGGTGCGGTCGAGCGGCGGGCTTCGATCCGGAGCCTCGCCGGAGTGACGTGCACGTCGAGCCAGTGCCCGCGGACATGGATCGGGAACGAGAGCGACTTCAGCTCGGCAGGGAGCCGGGGGTTGAAGCGCAGGACCCCGTCGCGGATCTCGAGACCCGTGTAGCAGCGCTGCACGAGGTCGATCGTGCCGGCCATCGCCCCGAGGTGGATGCCCTCCCGGGTGGTGCCGTCCTGCATGTCGAGGTCGCTGGCGAGCGCCTCGAGGAACACCTCCCACGATCGCTCCCGGTCGGAGCGGGAGAGCACCCAGGCGTGGGCCACCCGGCTGAGCGTCGACCCGTTGGAGGTCCGCTCGAGGTAGTAGTCGATCGTGCGGGGGATGGCCTGCGGGTCGAAGGGGTACCCGAGGTGCCGGAACAGGTCGTCGAGCTGCTCCGCGGAGAACAGGTAGAAGAGCATGAGCACGTCGGCCTGCTTGGATGCCTGGTAGCAGTTCGGCGAATCGCCCTCCGCCTCGAGGATGAGGTCCAGGCGGCCGATGTTGCGGTAGAGCGCCCGGTAACGGTCCCAGTCGAGCTCCTCCAGCTCGCCGTAGCCCTCGAACTGTGCGGGGATGCCCCCGTGGAGGAAAGGCACGTGCAGGCTGCGACTCACCTGGTCCCAGCGCGCCAGCTCGTCGTCGCGTAGGTGGAGCCGTTCCCACAGCTCACCGGCAGAGTTGCGGCTCAACAACTCGTGGACCTCGATTGCTCGGCGTAGGAGCCACGACACCATCACGTTGGTGTAGGCGTTGTCGTCGACACCGGATCCCGGACGGTCGGGATACCCGTCATGGAACTCGTCGGGCCCCATCACCCCCCGGATGTGGAACCGCCCGTCGCCGTCATCGAAGGTGGCCAGGTCCGCGAAGTACCGCGCGATCTCGATGAGCATCTCGGCGCCGTAGGCAGCCAGGAAGTCCTTGTCCCCGGTCACCTGGAAGTAACCCCAGATGTTGTACGCGATGGCCAGACCGACATGGCGCTGCAGGCGGGAGTTGTCGGGCATCCAGCGCTGCGAGAGTGGGTTGAACAGCATGGTCGGGGTCTCCTCCCGACCCTCGCTGCCGCTCTGCCACGGATACCTCGCTCCCCGGCGGCCCTCCTCCCTCGCCAGCCGGCGGGCGGCGTCGAGGCGACGCCACCGGTACAGCAGCAGCTCCCGGCTGAGCTCGGGGAACCGCATGGTGAGCAGCGGGACCACCAGCAGCTCGTCCCAGAAGATGTGCCCGTGGTACGCCTCACCATGCAGCCCCCTGGCGGGGACCCCGACATCGCGGTCGACGATCCTCGGCGACAGCGTCTGCAGGACGTGGAACACGTGGAGGTTCAGCGCCCTCGCCGCGCCACCATCGCCGCCTTCGAGCTGGAGCCTGCTGCGAGCCCACAAGTGCCTCCAGGCCATCGCGTGGGCCGAGAGGAGCTCGTCGAACCCACCTGCCCAGCCGACGGCGGTCCGGGCGGCGCTCACCGGCTCGGAGATGGCATGGTCAAACGAGGTCGAGATCCCCACCACCTTCTCCACCGTGACCGCCGTGCCGGCGGTGACCGGCAGCCGCAGCTCGTGCTCGATCCGCCCGGCCCCGCGGACCAACTGCCGTTCGGCTTCGATGGCTTCCTCGTCGCACGCCACTCTCGTGCGGGCGGCCACCGCGACCCGCACGTGGGACTGCACGGTCGCCGCCTCGAGCCAGATCACCTCCCCCTCGTCATCACCGCCGATGACCTCGAGGTGGCGACCGGCGAGATCCCGCTCGTCGGCCACGTTGCGGTTCTCCACCGATCCGTCGATGCCGGAACGGATCTCGATCTCCCCCGACCAGTTCTCCGGGATGATCGTCCATTCGAGGGCGCCGATGCTCGGCTCGGCCATCGAGAGCAGACGGCGCTCGGCGATGGTGGTGGTCCGACCCTCGCCGTCGGTCACCCGCACCGCCCGGTGAAGCACCCCGCTGCGCAGATCGAGCCGTTGCCGATAGCGCTCGATCGCCATCTCGTGCAGATCGAGCCACCGCCCGCCGCTCGGACGGAAGGTGAGCGGCAACCAGTTCGGCAGGTTGACCATGCTCTCGTGCTCGAGGCGCCGGCCATGCAGCTCGGAGAGCAAGCGGTTGAAGCACCCCGCGGCGTAGGTTCCCGGGTAGTGACCTCGGCCCGCGTCATGCTCGGGCGCGGCTCCGCGGGTGCCGAACACGCCGTTGCCGACCGTGCACAACGCTTCCCGATGGCCTTCCTGCCCGGGGTCGAACCCCTCGAAGTCGAGGTGCCAGGGATCATCCCTCGCCGGCACCTCGTACCAGGGGGTGATGCACACCTGGTCCAGGTCGCCGACCACCACGTCCGCACCGTGGGCGATCAGGTCCCGCTCGGCCTGTCCGCTGCGATCGACGCCGATCACGAAACCGAAGCCACCGGCGCGGCCGGCTTCGACCCCGGCCACCGCGTCCTCGATGACCACGGCCCGCCCCGGCTCGATGTCGAGCCGGCAGAGGGCTTCGAGGAACGTGGCCGGGTCGGGCTTGCCGGGCAGGTTGAGCTCGGCGATGTCGATCCCGTCGACGTGCGCGTCGAAGAGGTGGCTCACCCCGGCTGCTTCGAGCACGGCCGCCCGGTTGCGGCTGGCCGTCACCACCGCGGTGCGCACTCCTGAGCGCCGGGCGGCGCGGGCCAGCGCGATCGAGGACGGGAACGCGTCGACCCCTTCGGTGGCGAGCACCTCGTGGAAGTAGCGGTTCTTGCGGTTGGCCAGCCCCCACGCGCTCGGTGCGGTCTCCGGGTCGGTGGGCTCACCGCGCTCGAGGCGGACACCTCGGCTGGCCAGGAACGACTCCACGCCGTCGACCCGTAACCGGCCGTCGACGTAGCGCCGGTAGTCCTCCCCGTCGAAGGGTCGGCGATCCGCTCCGGAGGGGGCTTCGGTGGTGAGGTACTGGTCGAACAGGCGCTTCCAGGCCGCCTCGTGCACCCGGGCGGTGTCGGTGATGACGCCGTCCATGTCGAAGACGATGGCATCGATGTCGGCCGGGTTCAGGGTGACCACGACACCTCGGTGGAGCAGGGACGAGCCGGCACGGCGTGCCCGGGACCGGGTGGGCGCCGCTCAGTCCTTGACGCCCAGCCGCTTGACGGCTTCGTCGAGCGCGTCGCCGAGGTCCTTGACCGCGCGTTGGACCCCTTCGCGCACCGTCACGAACGCATCGCCGGCTGCGCTCTGTGCCTTGTCGAGCTGCTCCTTGGCGTCGAGCCACTTGTTGCGCAGCTGCTCCACCAGGGGTCGCACCTCGTCGCGGGCTTCCATCGTCCCGAGGCGCATCTGCACCTCGAGTTGGTCGATGCGGGCCTTCCAGTCGTCGAGCTGCCCCTGCAGGAGCTCCTCGTTGAGGCGCCGCACCTGGTCTTCCAGCTGGTGGACCCGATCCTCGAGGGACTTGGTCTCGGTGGTCTCGGTCATCGCCGTCTCTCCTTCTGCTCTGCCGTCCATCTCTGCACGGTGTCGAGATCGCCTCGGACCGTACCCATGTTGGCGCGGTCAGCGAACGCCGCGCCGTGCTCGACCCGTCCGGTCTCCCCGACGACGCTCCCGGGACGCCTCGAGCAGCAGTCGCCGCTCGGCGCGGCCGATCGCGGCCCGGGCGGCGTCGACCGCGTCGGGGTTCACGGAGATCGACGTGATCCCCGCTCGCACCAGGTGCTCGGCGAAGGCCGGGTTGTTGGAGGGCGCCTGCCCGCACAACGACGACGTGATGCCTGCCTCGCTGGCCGCCTCGATGATGCGGCGGATGGCGTCGAGCACCGCCGCGTCGCTCTCGTCGAACAGCTCCGCGCAGGTCTCGGAATCGCGATCGACGCCGAGCATGAGCTGGGTGAGATCGTTGGAGCCGATGGACACCCCGTCGATGCCCATCGCCGCGTACTCGGGGATCCGGTAGACGACCGAAGGCACCTCGGCCATCACCCAGGTGCGCAGGCCACGCTGGCGACCGAGGGGGCTGCGGTCGATCAGCTCCAGGCAGGCCTCCAGCTCCCAGGCGGTGCGCACGAAGGGGATCATCAGGTGCAGGTTCGGGGTCTGCTCCCGCACCCGGGCCAGGACCTCCAACTCCAGCGCGAACACCTCCGGGTCTTTGATGTAGCGGTAGCAGCCCCGGTACCCGATCATCGGGTTCTCCTCGTGGGACTCGTAGCGTTCGCCCCCCTCCAGCCTGCGGAACTCGTTGGTGCGGAAATCGGTGGTGCGGTACACGACCGGGCGGGGGGCGAACGGCTGGGTGATCCGCAGCAACGTCTCGGTCATCCGCTCCACGAACTCCGCTTCGCCACCGGATGCGAGCAGCGCCTTGGGATGGCGGCCGCCGAGCGCGTCGGTGAGCAGGAACTCCGCCCGCAGCAGGCCCACCCCGTCCACCCCCGGTTGGGCGGCGACCGCGTCGGCCCGATCGGCGAACGCCAGGTTCACGTAGAGGGCCGTGCCCAACGATTCCGCGACGGTCGGCGACACCGGGGTGGTGGTGGGATCGACCGAGACGCTCGACGCAGCCGCCGGTGCCGCCGTCGGCTCCACCTCGCCAGCCCACACGAGCCCGGACGAGCCGTCGACGGTGACCGGTTCCCCGTCCCGCAGGGCGGTGAGAGCACCGCGGGCGCCGACCACGGCTGGGATGCCCAGCTCGCGACTGACGATCGCCGCGTGGCAGGTCATGCCGCCGCCCTCGGTGACGATCGCCGAGGCCCGCCGGATGGTCGGCACCCAGTCGGGGTTGGTCATGGGGGCGACGAGGATCTCGCCGGTCTGGAGCCGCTTGCCCTCCTCCGGTGACCGCAGGATCCGCACCGCACCCCGCCCGATGCCCGGCGAGGCGCCGAGGCCCTTCACCAGCACCGCACCCGCAGGGGTGGCTCCGGTGGGCGGTGCCCCTGCTTCGCCCGACGGGATGGTGGTGATGGGCCGCGACTGCACGATCCACACCGCGCCGTCGGCATCGATGGCGAACTCGATGTCCTGGGGGACGTCGTAGTGCGCTTCGATCTTCAGCGCCAGCTCCGCCAGTCGCAGCACCTCGTCGTCGGCGAGCACCCGCCGCGCCCCTTCTGCCTCGGACAGCTCGACCCGCTGGTCACGGCCGTCGTCACCCTGCACGATCTTGAACGCCTGATGGCCGACCCGGGCCTCGAGGATGCGCGACGCCGGGCGAGCCACGACGTAGGTGTCGGGCTCGACGGCCCCGCCCACCACCACCTCCCCCAGCCCGAAGGCAGCCTCGATGATCAGCCGGGACCGGTCGCCGGTCGCGGGGTCCACCGAGAACATGACCCCCGAACGGTCGGAGGCGACCATCTGTTGCACCACCACCGCGATCGCGGGTTCGGATGCCAGCCCTCGCCGGGCCCGGTAGGCGATCACCCGCTCGCCGAACGCGGAGGCCCAGCAGCGGATCACGGCATCGACCACGTCCTCTGCGCCACACACGTTGGTGAACGTCTCGTTCATCCCGGCGAAGGAGGCGTCGGCGCTGTCCTCACCGGCGGCCGACGAGCGCACCGCCACCGGAACGTCCTCACCGAGCGAGCGGTACGCGTCGACGATCTGCTCACGCAGCTCGGGTGGCATGCCGGCTTCGTGCACCAGCTTGCGCAGCGCGTTCGACGCGGCGGCCAACTCGCCGGGGTCGTCGACCTCCAGCCGGCCGAGGACATCCCGGATGGCGGGGCGTACCCCGCCGCGCTCCATGGCGTCGGTGTAGACGGTGGCGGGGATGGCGAACCCAGGCGGGACCGGGAAGCCCGCTCGGCTGAGCTCCCCCAGGTTGGCCGCCTTGCCGCCCACGATCGGCTCGTCGGCCAGGCTCAGCTCGGAGAACCACGTGATCAGACGAGACGACATCTGGAACCCTTTCTGCTTCCCCCGTCGAACCTACGGGCGAGTGGGACCGTGCCAACAGTGTCCAAGGTCCTGAGCCGCGGGGGACAATCGGAGAGCCAGTTCGTCCCCTCCAGCCCTTCCACCGACCGTCGCGACCCCGGAGGCTCCTGCCCATGAGCACGATCGAGCTCGACGCCGCGTGCCGCCACTACGAGACGGGAGGCGGCACGGTGAAGGCTCTCGACGAGGTGGATCTGCGGGTCGACGAGGGCGAGCTGGTGGTCGTGCTCGGACCCTCGGGCAGCGGCAAGACGACGCTGCTCAACGTGGTCGGGGCGCTGGACCAGGCCACCGCCGGCGAGGTGCGGGTCGCCGGTCGCGACCTGCGGCGGGCTCGTACCCGCGACCTGTTCCGCTACCGGCGGGAGACGGTGAGCTTCGTGTTCCAGAGCTTCAACCTGTTCCCCGGGCTCACGGCCTTCGAGAACGTCCGGTTCGGCGCAGACGTCGCCGGGGTCCCCGACGGGGTGTCCACCGCTCACGAGGTCCTGGAGTCGGTCGGGCTCTCGGCCCGCGCCCACCACTTCCCCGCCCAGCTCTCCGGCGGCGAGCAGCAGCGGGTGGCCATCGCCCGGGCGCTCGCCACCCGCAACCCCGTGCTGTTGGCGGACGAGCCGACCGGGGAGCTCGACTACCGCACCGGGGTGCAGATCCTCGCCCTCCTGCAGGAGCAGGCCCGCGCCGGTCGCACGGTGCTGGTGGTGACCCACAACCGGGAGATCTCCCGCATGGCCGATCGGGTCGTCGAGCTGAGCGCGGGCCGGGTCGAGCGCGACGGCCCACCCGCCGGCGGCCGGCGGCCGGTGGACGAGCTGCACTGGTGACGGCGGGGTGAGCAGGTGACCTCGCCGGGGCTCTGGCTGCGCTGGTCGTGGCGCGACCTGCGCCAACGCTGGCTGCAGGTGGCCGCCATCGCGCTCGTCATCGCGCTCGGCTCCGGCACCTACGTCGGGCTCATGAGCTCCTCGACGTGGCGGCGGGTGTCCTACGACCGCAGCTACGAAGCCTCCTCGACACACGACCTGCTCGTCACCCTGGCGGAAGGCACGTTCGTCGACGACGCCCGGCTGCGGGCCGCGCTCGACCCGAGCCGCTCCGAGCTGATCGCGCAGGTGACGACCCGGCTGGTCGTGCCCACCCAGGTCGACGCGTCCACCGACGGGCGAACCATCCTGGTACCCGGCTCGATCGTCGGGGTCGACGCCGGCGGCGGCGAAGGGCCTCCCGTCGATCGGCTCACCCTGCAGGAGGGGCGCCTGTTCGCCCCCGGTGAGGCGGCGTTGGTCATCGACCGGCACTTCACCGACCACCACCACCTCTCCCCGGCGGGCGAGCTGGCGATCAGCGGCGGGCGGGTGGTGCCGTACGTGGGCACCGGGCTCTCACCGCAGTACTTCCTGGTCAGCGGCCGGGGTGGCTCGCTGTTCGGCGCCGGCGGCTTCGCGGTGGTCTGGGCCCCCCTCGAGGTGGCCCAGGAGCTGGCGGGCCGACCGGGCCAGGTGAACGAGGCCGGGGTACGCCTCGCGGCCGGGGTGGACGTCGAGTCGGCCCGGGCCGCGATCAGCTCGATGCTGGCCGCCGAGCTCCCCGACGTGGCCACCGTGGTGACCCCCCTGACCGAGGAGCGCGAGTACCGCATCCTCTACGACGACATCGACGGCGATCAACGCCTCTACAACATCTTCGCCCTGCTGATCCTCGGTGGCGCGGCCTTCGCCGCGTTCAACCTCACCAGTCGCATCGTCGAAGCCCAGCGGCGGGAGATCGGGGTCGGCATGTCGCTCGGCGTCCCGACCGGTGGGCTCGCGATCCGGCCGTTGCTGGTGGCGTTCCAGGTCTCGGTGCTGGGTGTGCTGTTCGGGATGGTGGTGGGCACGATCGTGGGCTCGTTGATGTCCTCGATCATCGAGCGCTTCTTCCCGCTGCCCGTGTGGGACACCCCGTTCCAGTTCGGCATCTACCTGCGCGGCGCGCTCCTCGGCCTGGTGCTGACCTTCGCCGCCACCATCTACCCGGTCTGGCGGGCGGTCCGGGTCACTCCCGTGGAGGCCATCCGCACCGGCCCGAGGGTGACCGCCACCAGCGGTCTGAGCCGGTTGGCGACCGGCCTGCCCCTTCCCGGCGACAGCATCGCCCAGATGCCGCTGCGCAACGTGCTGCGCGCCCCCCGGCGGACGCTGCTCACCGCGCTCGGGATCGCGGCCGCGATCGCCACGTTGATCGGCGTGATCGGCATGATCGACTCGTTCCTGTTCACGATCGACCGGGCGGAGCGCGAGCTGCTGCGCACCAACCCCGATCGCATGACCGTCGATCTCCAGAGCTTCACCCTCGAGGACGCACCGGAGCTGCGCCAGCTCGCGGACACCCCGGGGGTGGCACGAGTGGAGCCGACGTTGCGGGTTGGGGGTCAGCTCGTCGAGGGGGACACTCGGTTCGACACGCTGATCAACCTGGTCCCCTTCGACAGCCCGATCTGGAGGCCCGGACTGGTCCGGGGTTCGCTCGACCCCACCGTCGAGCGCGGGGTGGTGATCGCGGAGAAGGCCGCCGCCGATCTGGGTGTGGACGTCGGGGACCAGATCACGATGCGCTACCCGGTGCGCGAAGGGCTCGGCTACCGCTGGGAGGAAGGCCCGTTCCGGGTCATGGCGATCCACACCTATCCCTACCGGTTCCTCACCTTCCTGGATCTCGCACAGGCCCCGGTGATGAACCTCCAGGGCATCGTCAACGGCGCCCAGGTCCTTCCCTCCGAGGGCACCAGCACCGAGGCGGTGCAGCGGGCGTTGTTCGAGGAACCGGCCGTCGCCGCGGTGGAACCGGTCGCGGGGGTGATCGCGAACCTGCGGGAGACGATCAGCCAGTTCACCGACGTGCTCAACGTGATCAGGGGGGCGGTGCTGCTGCTGGCGCTGATGATCGCGTTCAACTCCACGAGCATCAGCTTCGACGAGCGGGCCCGGGAGCACGCCACGATGTTCGCGTTCGGCCTGCCGTCGAGGACCGTGATGGCGGTCGCCATGGTCGAGAGCGCGGTCATCGGCGTGCTGGCGACGGTGGTGGGGGTGCTGGTCGGCGTCGGGCTGCTGGAGTGGATGACGAGCGTCCTGCTGCCCGAGACGCTGCCCGACATCGCCGTGGCACGTCACGTCAGCCCGACGACCTACCTCACCGCCGCCGTGCTGGGCGTGGCCGTCGTGGCGCTCGCTCCCGGGCTCGCGATCCGCAAGCTCCGGCGCATGGACATCCCGTCCACCTTGCGGGTGGTGGAGTGACGCCCGATCGCCGGTGGCTCAGCCTGCGCCCATGGCCCGCATCATGGTGCGGCGGTCGAGGGCGAACTCGGCCATGTTGAGGTAGATGCCGAGCATCGCCGGGCCGTAGTGGGACGCGGAGGCCCACACGCCGGTGAGCTGGTTCCACGTCTGGCAGCAGCCGGCCGGGCCCCGCAGCCGCCGGTCGACCAGCTCGAAGCGGTACTCGGGCTTGTCGTACACGTAGCTCTTGAGGAGCTGGATCTGAGCCCGCACCCCTTCCTGGGGGGAGGGGAAGGCCCAGCCGGTGGGGCAGGAGTCGCAGTGGCCGATCCCGGCGTAGTTGTTGAACCGGACGGTGTCGTCGTTGGTGAACCCGCCGGTCTCGAGCACCGCCTGGGCGAAGGCCACGTCGCCGCGCAGCCCCTCCGCCGCGCCTTCCTCGATGTACCACCGGGCCAGGTCCGCCACCGGGGCGCCGGCCCTGCTCTGCCCGCCGACGTGCTCGAACCACGCGGTGAGCTCCTCCGCGCTGAGCACGCTCTCACCGGCGATCGGGAGTTGCCAGCGCCCGGTGTCGGCGGGGTCGAACAGCACCGGCGCGTCCTGGGCCTGCGCGGTGCGCAGCTCGCGGCGGGCGTCGTCGAGCGCCTGCCGGGCGAGTGCCACCATCGCTTCCTGGTCCGCCACCCGAGTGGCGAGCGCGTCGACCTCGGCCTGCCGGTCGTCGAGCAGGTGCTGCGCGTCGTCGAGCGCCTCCTCGTGCTGGCGGACGACGGCCACCTTGTTGTCCATCACTGCCCGGGTGAGCTCGCGCTCCTTCTTCTTCTCGTAGACGGTGATCCTGGCCGCGGGGCTGCTCGTGCCGCCGCTGGCGTACATGAAGGAGCTGACCGCCAGATCCGCCAGGAGCCGCCGCGCCCGCTCGAGACGGCGCTGCGCGTCGGCGACGACCGCCCGAGCGGCGTCACGATGCTGGTTGGCCGCCTCCAGCTCGGCGCGAACGTCGACGAGCTTGCCTTCTTCGCTCGCCAGCACGTCCTCGGCGTGCATGATCGACAGCTTCGCCAGCACCACCCGCAGCTGGGGTGAGGGGTCCACCGGTGGCGGAGCGGGAGCTTCCGGCTCGGCCGGCTGGGTGTCGCCGGCCTGGTCAGCGGGACCGGCCCCGGCGGCGGGATCGGACCCCGGCGGCTGGGTGGACGGCTCGCCCTCCTGGGCGGCCACCGGTCCGGTGAGGACGGTGAGGGTGGTGAGGACGCCGAGGGCCACCGCGGTCGCGACCCAGCGCCGCAGCGACGGGCGGCCGTGATGATGAGGGGATCTCATGGCCATGGGCGAGCTCTCGGGGACGGCTGCGTGCGGCCGGGCACCGGCGCCGGGAACCGCGCGAACGCCCTGTTCTATCGGATCGGGGGCCGCCGATCCTGAGCAGCAGGTGACTCTGACCACCGTGAGTGGCGGGCCGCCCGGGCGAGTCACCAGCCGCCTTGCGGCCGCTGGCCGGGTCGACCTTCGCCCGTGGTGACCGGCGAGCGGTCAGGGGGTGGCCATCAGCACCGAGGCGATCCGGTCGTAGCGGGGGTCGTCGTCACCGATGATGCGACCCACCCACCGCAGCACCTCCGCGGCGTCGATGGAGGTGCCGATGGCGCGCATGGCGTCGATGTCGACCCAGTCCCGGGGACGGTCGAAGACGACCTTGCACACCGTGAGGTGCTCGGGGGACAGCACCCGGATGGTCCCGTCCAGGAACGGCACCTCGTGCGCGCCACGGTCGACGGCGGCGTGGAACCGGTCGTAGGCGAAGAACAGGTCGACCGGGGTCCGCCCCCACATCACCCGCGCCTGGCCGGAACGGGAGGCCTCCGCCCCGGCCCCACCGGTGCGGACTCCCAGGTCCCGCAAGGGCGCCAGCACCCGCTCGGCCTCGCCAGCGGACACGAACACGTTGAGGTCGATGTCGATGGTGGCACGGGGCTCGGCGTGGTAGGCGAGCGCCAACGCTCCTCCGAAGGCGTGCGGCACCGCGGCGAGCGCCCGGTCGATCGCCACGATCTTGTCGGGCAGTGCCGGCTCGCTCACGTCGAGTCGAGCCGCGGGAAGGCCAGCGGGCCGCGGGGCCGGTGGCCGATCGCGTCCGCGAGTCGGAGCACCTCCACGAGGCGCTCGCCGTGCTCGCGGGCGTCGACGGGTGGGGGGACCTCGGGGGACGGCTCGGCGAGCCCCACGTGCAGCCGTTCACCCGCGGCGGCGAGCAACCGTCGCAAGGTGTGGGTCGTGGGGTCGCGCCGCCCGTGCTCGTACGCGGAGATCACCGGCTGGCTGGTGCCGGCTCGCGCCGCCAGCGCCGCCTGGCTCAACGCATGCCGGCGACGAGCGAGCCGGAGCAGGTCGGGAACCTCCATCGCCGCCAGGCTAGCGAACCTCATATCGCTTTGTATATATCCCCGGTCGCGCTCCTGGACTGGCCGTAGGTTGGGCCGCTGCTTCTCGGTCCGAGCGGGGACCCCGACGCCGGCGGGTAGCCTGCGCCGGTCGAGTTGCGGACAGGGGGGTGAGAACGGTGCGCATCGGGGTGTTCGTCGACGGCCAGGACGTCGACTCACTGGTCAGGCAGGTGCGCTCCGCGCACGAGCACGACTTCGCCTCCGCGTGGGCGCCGCAGGTGTTCGGCCCCGACGCCCTCACCGCGCTGGCCGTGGTGGCCTCCCAGGTGCCCGACATCGCCCTCGGCACCGCGGTGGTGCCCACCTACCCCCGCCACCCGATGGTGATGGCCGCGCAGGCCCGCACCGTGCAGCAGGTCAGCGGCGGGCGATTCACGCTCGGCATCGGGCTGTCGCACCAGGTGGTGATCGAAGGGATGCTCGGCATGCCCTGGGACAAGCCGGTACGGCACCTGCGCGAGCACCTGTCGATCCTCATGCCCCTCGCTCGGGGCGAAGCGGTGTCCTTCGAAGGCGACACCCTCACCGCCAAGCTCGCCCTGGGCGTCGAGTGCGAGCCGGTCCCCGTGCTCGTCGCCGCGCTCGGCTCGCAGATGCTCAGCGTCACCGGGCGGATGGCCGACGGCACCGTGACCTGGATGACCGGCCCCCGCACCATCGCCTCCCACGTCTCACCGACCATCCGCCGCGCCGCGAGCGACCACGGACGCCCCGACCCCCGGATCGTGGTCGCCCTGCCGGTGGCGGTCACCGACGACCCCGACGGGGCGCGGGGGCAGGCCGCAGGGGTGTTCCAGATCTACGGTCAGCTCCCCTCCTACCGAGCGATGCTCGACCGGGAGGGCGCGGCCGGCCCGGCCGAGGTGGTCATCGCCGGCGACGCAGCCACCGTGCGAGCCGGCATCGAAGCGGTCTTCGAAGCCGGCGCCACCGAGTTCGTCGCCGTGCCCTTCGCCGAACGCCAACGCACCCTCGACACCCTCGCCGGGCTCCTCGACTGAGCGGCACGCCGGGCGCGTAGGGTTCCCCCATGAACCACCGCTTCCTCGGACGCAGCGGCCTGAAGGTCAGCGAGATCTCCTACGGCAACTGGATCACCCACGGCAGCCAGATCGACGACGACACCGCGCTGGCGTGCGTGCACGCCGCGCTCGACGCGGGCATCACCACCTTCGACACCGCTGACGTCTACGCCAACACCCGCGCCGAGGAGGTGCTCGGGCGAGCCCTTGCCGGCCAGCGGCGGGAGGGGCTGGAGATCTGCACCAAGGTGTACTGGCCGACCGGCCCGGGACCCAACGACCGGGGCCTGTCGCGCAAGCACATCATGGAGTCGATCGACGGCTCCCTGCGCCGGCTGCGCACCGGCTACGTCGACCTGTACCAGGCCCACCGCTACGACCACCAGACCCCACTCGAGGAGACGATGCAGGCCTTCGCCGACGTGGTGCGCCACGGCAAGGCCCTCTACATCGGCGTGTCGGAGTGGACGGCCGAGCAGATCCGCGCCGCTCACGCGCTGGCCCGCGAGCTCGGCATCCAACTCGTCTCCAACCAGCCGCAGTACTCGCTGCTGTGGCGGGTCATCGAAGGCGAGGTGGTCCCCACCTGCCGGGAGCTGGGTATCGGCCAGATCGTCTGGTCCCCGATCGCGCAAGGGGTGCTGACCGGCAAGTACCTGCCCGGCCAGCCGCCCCCGGAGCAGTCCCGGGCCACCGACGAGGTGGGTGGCGGTTTCGTGCGGCGCTTCCTGCGCGACGACGTCCTCGAACGGGTCCAGCAGCTCCGCCCCGTGGCGCAGGACTGCGGGCTGACCATGGCACAGCTGGCGGTGGCGTGGGTGCTGGCCAACGACAACGTGGCCTCCGCCATCGTGGGGGCCACCCGTCCCGAGCAGCTCCGGGAGAACGTGGCCGCCTCCGGGGTGACCCTGGAGCCGGAGGTGCTGGCCCGCATCGACGAGATCGTGGCCCCGGTGGTGGTCGACGACCCGGCGATCACCGCGGAGTTCACCCCGAAGGAGCGCCCGTAGCGGCGCCGAGCGAGGAGCCCTGATGCCCCGATGACCCATCCCCGAGAAGAGGTCGAGGCCGCGGTCGCCCGCTACGTGGAGCTGCGGGAACGCATCGAGCGCGGGGAGGCGACCTGGACCGCGCTGGCGGAGCTGTTCACCGACGACGCCGTCTACATCGACCCCGCCTGGGGTCGCATCCGAGGCATCGAGGAGATCCGCCGGTTCCTCGACGAGAGCATGCGCGGGCTGGAGGACTGGCGCTTCCCGATCGAGTACACGGCGATCGACGGTGACACCGTGGTGGTCAAATGGACCCAGATCCTCCCCGCCAACCGCCCGGACGGCACCCCCTACCGCCAGTCCGGCTATTCCACCCTCGTCTACGCCGGTGGAGGCCGGTTCTCCTACGAAGAGGACCTGTTGAACATGGTCCACGTGCTCGACGACCTGAAGGCCAGCGGCTGGCGACCCGGCCCGGGCTTCGTGCCCCCGCCCGCGGACCCCGACCGCGACTTCAGCCGGCCGCCCTCGCCCTGACGATCTCGTGGGTCGCGGCGCCGGTGAGGCGCTCGGGCATCACGGGTTCGGTGGGAGCAGTGCCCCACCTCGGTGTGGTCAGCCCTGGGCGGCGGCGACCGCGTTCATCTGCTCGGTGAGGGTCTGCATGTCGAAGTAGTCCCGCCACAGCGTGATGAGACCCTCGCCGTTCACCACGAAGACGCCCGCCACCGGCAACTCCATCCACCTCTCGCCGATGCGGAACCGGTCGACCCGCTCGTTCATCACCGTGTCCCCGGCCGCGATCTGGCGCAGCACCCGGAACTCCACCTCGTCGACGGCCACCATCGGCCCGAGCACCGACTTGATGCCCTCGGGGCCGTAGGTCTTGCCGATCGGGACGTTGTCGTATTCAAGGTCGGCCGTGACCAGCTCGCACGCCGCGTCGAGGTCCTTCGCCTCGATCCGCCGGATGAACTCGCCCACCACCTCTTCAGCGTTCATGGCCCCCAGCCTGGCACGCCTCGAACACCCACGCCGTGGTCGGCACCGCGGAGGGATCGAAACGGGCCAGCAGCTCGGCCATCGTGACCGGCTCCTCCGGCTCGGCCAGCCCCAGGCTGGCCGCCAGCAGCGACCGCACCGCCTCGGGGGTCACCCCAGCGGCGGCCAGGTCCTCCAGGGTCACCGCCCCGTGCCGCTTGGCCAGCCGCTCGCCGTCGGGCCCGAGCACCAGCGGCACGTGGGCGTACGAAGGCTCCGGCAGGCCCAGCAACCGGGCCAGGTGGAGTTGGCGGGGGGTACCCGCCAGCAGGTCGTCGCCGCGCACCACCTCGCCGATGCCCTGCTCGGCGTCGTCGACCACCACGGCCAGGTTGTAGGCCGGGGTGCCGTCGCCACGCCGGATCACGAAGTCGTCGACGATCCCCTCGAAGGGCCCGTGCACCCGATCGACGAAGGACACCATCGCGGCCTCGGCCCGCAATCGCAACGACGGCGATCGCCCCGCGGCCTCCCGCTCGGCTCGCTGCCTCGAGGACAGTCCGCGGCAGGTGCCGGGGTACGCCCCCTCGGGGAGGTGCTCGTGGGGGGCCGCGGCGGCCTCGAGCACCTCCCGGCGGGTGCAGTAGCAGGGATAGGTGAGCCCGAGCCCGGCGAGCTCGCCGATCGCGTCGCGGTAGCGGTCGAGGCGCTCCGACTGGCGCACCACCGGCCCGTCCCAGTCCAGACCCAGCGCAGCGAGGTCCCGGAGCTGGGACCGCTCGTGCTCCGGGCGGGTGGCGACGCGGTCGAGGTCCTCGATCCGCAGGGCGAACCGGGCACCGGCGTGGCGGGCGAACAGCCACGCGAGCAGCGCGGTGCGGAGGTTGCCCGCGTGCAGCGGGCCCGACGGGCTGGGCGCGAACCGGCCGTCGTACGTGGAGTGCGCCATGGGATCTCGATGATGGCAGCCGACCGGCCGACCAACCGATCAGCCGGCGGACCGATCAGAACGACGGGCGCAAGGGCATGCCACTGCGGCCACCTTCCGGGCGGACCGCGAGCACCTGGTGGATCTCGATGTTGCCCCGCTCGAAGTTCACCGCCGAGGCGGCCATGTACAGCCGCCACACTCGTGCCCGCCCCGCCCCCACCAGCTCCACCGCTTCGTCCCAGTGAGCCTCGAGGTTGGCGACCCACCGCCGCAGCGTCAACGGGTAGTGCTCGCGCAGGTTCTCGACGTGGCGGACCTCGAAGCCGGTCTCGTTGAGCATCGACACCACCACGCCGACCTCGTGCAGCTCGCCGTCGGGGAAGACGTAGCGCTGCATGAAGTCGCTGTCGATGCGCGAGGTGAACCGGGAGCCCGCGGCAGTGAGCACCCGCCGTCCCAGTGCCACCGCCCGCCCTCTCGTGGTGTCGGGCTGGGTGTAACCCGGACGGCTGATCGCGTGATTCAGCAGGCGACCCTCGGGGCGGAGCAGGTCGTGGAGCCGGCGCATGTAGGCCTCCATGCGTGACCGACCGACGTGCTCGAACATGCCGATCGAGCTGATGGCGTCGAAGGGACCGTCGGTGACGTCGCGGTAGTCCTGCAGCCGGATGTCGATCCGCTCCGCGAGGCCGGCCTCGGCCACCCGCTTGGTGGCCAGCTCCTCCTGTTCCCGCGAGAGGGTGACCCCCACACCGCTCACGCCGTAGCGGCCAGCCGCGTGCAGGAGCATCCCACCCCAGCCGCAGCCGACGTCGAGCAGGCGCTGCCCGGCCTGCAGGCCGAGCTTGCGGCAGATGAGGTCGTACTTGTTGGTCTGGGCCACCTCCAGCGAGTCCTCGGGTGAGCTGAACACCGCGCACGAGTAGGTGAGGGTCGGACCGAGCACCAAGCGGTAGAACTCGTTGGAGACGTCGTAGTGATGAGTCACGGCCCGCCGGTCGCGCGACTTCGAGTGCACCCGGCCCGACAGCCGGGCTTCTTCCGGTGGCGGGGGCAACGGCCGCAGGGCGCCGGGCCCCAACGCCCGCAGGATCGGGGGGATCGCCCGCAGGTCGACCCGCAGCTCGAGGTCGTCGAGCGACTCCAGCAGGGCGAACAGGTCGCCTTCGAGATCGACGTCGCCGGCCACGTACGCCCGGGCCAGCCCGAGCTCACCGGGGCGGGTCAACAGCCGGGTGAACGCCTCCGGCCGGCGGATCACGACCGTGGCGGGTGCGTCCGGCGGTCCGGCGCGGCTGCCGTCGTAGACCTCGAGCCGCACCGGTAGTGCACCCCCGACCGCGCGCTCGACGAGTGAGGCCAGTCCCACGAGCCCTCCTCCAGTGGTCGACCTGCGTCTCGTTCATCGTCCAACGACCCCACGGTCGAAGCAAGGGGCAGTACCTGGAAATTCGGTGCCTGTCAGGTCATCCCGTTCGTCTCCAGCCATTCCTGCAGAGCC
This sequence comes from Rhabdothermincola sp., assembly GCF_036846205.1. Taxonomy (NCBI): domain Bacteria; kingdom Bacillati; phylum Actinomycetota; class Acidimicrobiia; order Acidimicrobiales; family Iamiaceae; genus Rhabdothermincola; species Rhabdothermincola sp. The sequence goes on from NZ_DAIUCK010000007.1 coordinate 27,750, forward strand.
GGGATCGGCACCCGACGAAAGCGAGCGAAGCGCCTCTCGAAGGCGGATCGGGCCTGCTGCTCGCGAGCAGCGAGGCGCGCCAGCACCCGCCCCAGCCCCTCCGCCATCGCGGCCGGTTGCGGTCCGGGCTCCGCCAGCATGGCGCCGACCTGCTCGAGCCGGCGGATCTGGACGTGGCAGTCCTGGTAGGTACCGAGCACGTCCTGGAGTGCCTTCAGCTCCTTCACCACCGGCGCGACCAGCCCTCGGGGGTACAGGCTGCTAAAGCACTCGAGGAGGTAGCGCAGCCGCTTCGCGTCCTTGCGCAGCTCGTGGAGCGCCTCGGGCGCCGACGCGGGGGTGATCCGGTTCCCGTCGCGCACCACCATCCGATGCACCCGGCGGATGCGCTTCGCGGCCACGGACCGGGCCGGCTCCGTGGCCCTCGGCGCCTCGTGCGGATCGACCTCGGGAGTATCGAGGAACGCCCGCCACTGTTTCACGAACCGTGCGTACCGTTCGCTCTCGAGGTCCGCCACCAGCTCCTCGTAGGCGGCGGCCCGCTGGCCCTCGAGGATCCGCACGGCGGCGTCGACCGCGGCGAGCTCGCCCGGATCGAGTCCCTCCACGAGCGACGGCAGGGTGCCGTGCACCAGCACGTCGAGGTCCCGGGCCGCGCCGGTCGCGCCTCCCAGCCACCCGAGCTCGCGGCGGGCGTGATCGATGACCCGGCGCGGCAGCACACCCCTGCCTTCCCGGAGCACGGAGCGGCTGCGGCGGACGGCCACCCGGAAGTCGTGGAGACACTCGGGGTCAACTCCGGCGCGCACCCCGGGCTCGTTGGCGACCATCGCGTCGAGCTCCGCGCGCAGCACGGCCGACCAGGCGTCGAGGGCCGTCGCACCCCGGTCGAGCACCACACGACCCGTCACCGCACCGCGCCCTAGGAGTAGTGGGGCACGCGCTCGGCGATCAGCCAGGCCAGGTCGTGGCGGTAGGGATGCTGGAGCACCACCCGACACGGGCTGTCGCGCCGGGTCTCGATCACCAGCGCTTCCCGGTCGCGGTACACGCACCACAACTGCCGGGCGCCCTTGCGGCCCGGCACCGTGAACCAGCCGGTGATGAAGAAGCCGGGGAGGTACCCGCCACCCACCCGCCATCCGAGCTCGGCCCGCAGCTCGTCGACGGGGGCCACCCGGGCCGATTCGATCTCGTACATCGAGAGGTCGAGGTGGCCCTTCAGGGTGAGGATCCGCTCGGTGCCGGTGAAGTCGACCGTCACGTGATCCTGGTAGACGAAGACCTCCACACCCATAGGTGCTCCAGGCTAGAGACCGCAGCGGGCGGCGACGACGGCGAGCGGGCGCTCATCCCTGCAGCACCACCAGCCGCTCCTCGGTCATCTCCCGCGCCGCGTAGGCCGGCCCCTCACGGGTGTTCCCCGAATCCCGCACCCCTCCGTAGGGCATCTGATCGGCCCGCCACGTGGGCACCTCGTTCACCAGCACCCCGCCGAAGTCCAGGGTCCGCGCCGCGTGCAGGGCCTTCGCCAGCTCCCCGGTGAACACGCCGGCCTGCAACCCGTAGCGGGTGTCGTTGGCCAGTCGCAGCGCGTGGTCGAAGTCGTCGTAGGCCTGCACCCCCACCACCGGCCCGAACACCTCCGTGCGGCAGATCTCCATCTCCGGCCGGACCCCGAACAGCACGGTGGGTCGCAGCACGTGATCGGCGGTGAGCTCCCCACCGGTCCGCAGCTGTGCCCCCTGCGCCACCGCCTCATCGATCCAGCCGTGCACCCGTTCGGTCTCGTCCCGGGTGATCAGCGCGCTCACGTCGGTGGCCTCGTCGGCCGGGTCACCGACCACCAAGCGCTCCACCTCCGCGGTGAGCGCCTCGGTGAACGGCTCGGCGATCGAGTGGTGCACGAACACCCGCTGGACCGAGATGCAGGACTGCCCGGCGAACGAGTAGCCCGCCACCGCGATCTTCGACGCGGCGGCCCGCCAGTCGCCGTCCGGCTCGATCACCACCGGCGAGTTGTTCCCCAGCTCCAGGCTCACCTTCTTGCGAGGCGCCCGCTCACGGATCCGCCAGCCGACGCCGGGTGATCCGGTGAAGGTGATCATCGCCACGTCGGGATGGGTGACGAGGTGATCCGCGACCGCGCCGGGGCAGGTGACCACGTGCAACCACCCCGGGGGCAGACCGCACTCGTCGAGCAGCAACGCCGCCAGCGCCAGCGCGGTGAGCGGGGTGGCCGACGCCGGCTTGAGCACCACCGGGCAACCGGCGGCGATGGCCGGGGCGACCTTGTGGGCCACCAGGTTGAGCGGGAAGTTGAACGGGGAGATCGCCCCCACCACCCCGATCGGTACCCGCAGCACGAACCCGACCTTGCCCACCCCGGCCGGGCTGGCCTCCAGCGGCACGGTCTCACCGGTCAGGGTGCGGGCCACCGCGGCGGCGAACCGGAAGGTGTCCACGGCCCGGGCCGCCTCCACCCTGGCGGTCTTGATCGGCTTGGCGGACTCGGCGCAGATGAGCCGGGCGTAGTCCTCCTGGCGGGCCGCCAGCGCGGTCGCCGCCCGGTCGAGGATCGCGGCCCGCTCGTGTGCGGGCAGCGGCCCGTCGAGGAGGCGACCGCGGGCTTCTTCCACCGCGGCGTCGAGGTGCTCCGCGGTGCCCGCGGGCACCATCCCCACCTCACGGCCGTCGTAGGGGGAGCGCACCAGCATCACCTCGTCGGTGGTCACCGACCGGGAGCCGATGCGCATGGGGGTGACGGAGAGGCTCATGGCCTCACTCTCGCATCTGGTGAGCGGAAGCTGGGCATCATGGTGCGATGGCGCCACCGCGACCACCAGCGCAGAGCAGGCCGAGACCGATGACGTCCCTGCGCCGGGCCCGGGACGTGACCCGATGACGTGCATCGTCGGGGTCCCTCGGGAGATCAAGGCTGACGAGCACCGGGTGGCGATCACGCCCGACGGCGTACGAGAGCTCGAACAGCACGGCGTGACGGTGCTGGTCGAGGCCGGCGCGGGCGTCGACTCGGGCTTCGCCGACGACCGCTACCGCCAGGCGGGCGCGGAGGTGGTGAGCGACGCCTCCGAGGTGTGGGAGCGGGCGGAGATCGTGTGCAAGGTGAAAGAGCCCCAGGCCAGCGAGTTCCCGATGCTGCGGCCGGGGATCTGCCTGTTCACCTACCTCCACCTCGCCGCCTACCCCCAGGTGGCCGACGCGCTGCTCGAGCACGAGGTGGTCGGCATCGCCTACGAGACCGTGCAGACCTCCACCGGCGCCCTGCCCCTGCTGGCCCCGATGAGCGAGGTGGCCGGTCGGATGAGCGCGCAGGTGGGCGCCCACTTCCTCGAGCGCCACAACGGCGGCCGTGGCGTGCTGCTCGGCGGCGCCCCCGGGGTCCAGCCGGCCAAGGTGGTGGTGCTCGGTGCGGGCAACGTGGGATGGAACGCGGCGTGGATCGCGGCGGGCATGGAGGCCGAGGTGCACCTGCTGGACCGCAACGTCGACCGGCTGCGGTTCGTCGACCAGGTCCAGATGGGGCGCATCACCACGCTGGCGTCGAACCGGGGGGTGATCGAGCGCACGGTGGTGGAGGCCGACCTGCTCATCGGGGCGGTGCTGGTGCCGGGCGGGCGCGCGCCGGTGCTGGTGGAGGAGGACCTGGTGCGGGCGATGAAGCCCGGGGCGGTCATCGTCGACATCGCCATCGACCAGGGCGGCTGCATCGCTACCTCGCATGAGACCACCCATCACGATCCGGTGTTCGAGCGCCACGGCGTCCTGCACTACGCGGTGGGCAACATGCCCGGTGCGGTGCCGAACACCTCGACCTACGCGCTGACCAACGTGACCCTGCCGTACCTGTCGGACCTGGCGCGCCTCGGCGTCGCCGGCGCCCTCGCGCTCGACCGGTCGCTGGCCGCGGGGGTGAACACCGCCGGTGGACACGTCGTCAACCCGGCGGTGGCCGAGGCGCTCGGCAAGCCGTACCTCCCGCTGGAGGAGGCGCTGGCGGGTCTCAGGTCGTGACCTCCCGGGCGGCGCGCACCGATCGGGCCAGGGCGTCGATGCACCGGTCGAGCTCGGCGTCGCTGATCACCAGCGGGGGGCAGAAGGCGATCGTGGCAGTGCCGATCGGCCGGGCGAGCACGCCGAGCTCGAGCATCCGGTCCCGCACCACCGCCGCGTGCACGTCCGGGGGCAACCCGGCACCCCAGATACCGGCCTCGCCCCGTACCTCGGCCAGCAGACCCTGATCGATCAGGGCGGCCAGCGCGGGACCGAGCTGGCGGCCGATGGCCTGGGCCCGGGCCAGCAGGTCCTCGTCGCGCAGCACGGCGATGTTGGCGAGCGCCGCCGCGCACGCCAGCGGATGGCCGCTGTAGGTGAACCCGTGACGGAGCACGAAGTCGGGGTCGCCCTCGAGGACCTCCCGCACCTTCGCCCCGACGACGACCCCACCGAGCGGCTGGTAGCCCGAGGTGACGCCCTTGGCGAAGACGATGAGGTCGGGGGTGACGCCGTAGTGCTGGGCCGCGAACCAGGCGCCCATCCGACCGAACCCGGTGATCACCTCGTCGAAGATGAGCAGCGCGCCGTGGCGGTCACACAGCTCACGCAGCCCTTCCAGGTAGCCGGGACGGGGTGGGTGCACGCCTGCCGCGCCCAGCACCGGCTCGGCGATCACCGCCGCCACCCGATCGCCGTGCTCGGCGAAACGCGCCTCGACCTCGGCCAGATCGTGGGGGTGGGTGTGGTGGATGTCCGCAAGCAGGGGCCCGAACCCCTCCCGGTTCGGGGGCAGCCCCTGCAGGGAGGTACCGCCGTAGGTCACGCCGTGGTAGGCGTCGTGGCGGGCCAGCACGACGGTGCGTTCCGGCCGGCCCCTGAGCGCGAAGGAGAGCCGCGCGAGCTTGAGCGCGGTGTCCACCGCCTCCGAGCCGGAGTCGGTGAGGAACACCCGGGCATCGGCGATGGGGCACAGCGCGGCGATCAGGTCGCCGATCTCGTCGGCTCGGGGGTTGGTGAAGATGTCGAAGGTGTGGAACGCCTCGAGCTCCCGCAGCTGGCGCTCGATGGCCCTCGCGATCTCGACCCGGCCGTGCCCCACCTGGCAGTACCACAGGCTGGCCGTGGCGTCGATGAAGCGCCGGCCCTGGCGGTCCGCCACCCACGCGCCGTCACCGCCGACGATCGAGATGAACGAGTCCGCGGGCGCGGCGGGCTTGGCGAAGGGGTGCAGGAACGACGGGCGCATGAGGGCAGTCTGCCCGGGACCGGCTGGGAAGACCGTGGCATGCTGGCTCGGTGAGCGAGCTGTCGGAACCCTCGGCCGGATCACCCGACGCGCTGGCCCGGGCCCGGGCACGCCGCCACGCCCTCGCCGCCGCCGCCGACGGCCTCGAAGCCGCGCTGGCTCGCCCGGCGGGTGACGCGCCCGCCTGGCGCGACGCGGTGGCGAGCGCGCTGGACACGCTCGACGCGGCACTTGCCGAGCACATCGAGGAGGTCGAGGGCCCGGACGGCCTCTATGCCGAGATCCTCGAGCGCACGCCGCGCCTGGCGCATCGCATCGACCTGCTCCGGCGCGAGCACGGCGAGCTGGGTGATCGGCTGGCAGCGATCCGGCCGCTGCTCGCCGATCCGGTCGACGCCCGCCACATCGAGCAGGCCCGCGAGGAGGCACTCGAGCTGCTGAAGCAGATCAGCCGGCACCGGCACCGTGGCGCGGACCTGGTGTTCGAGTCCTACGACGCGGACATCGGCGGCGAGGGCGACTGACCGCGTCGGGCTCAGGGCGCGGGCCATCGGTAGGCCTGCGGTCGGCGATTGGCCAGGCTCGGCAGCAGCTCCCGCACCCGGGTCAGCTCGGCGGGGTCCACGTCCGCGATGGCCAGGCCCTCACCCTCGCCGGCATCCGCGAGCACCCGGCCCCACGGGTCGACGACGAGGGAGTGCCCGTGGCGTGGCGTGCCGTCCGCGCTGGTGCCGCACTGATCCGGCGCGAGGACGTACACCTGGTTCTCCACCGCCCGGGCCCGCACCAGCAGCTCCCAGTGGTCCCGGCCGGTGGCGGCGGTGAAGGCGGACGGCACAGCCAGCACGGACGCGCCGCGCAGGGTGAGGATCCGGTACAACTCGGGGAACCGCAGGTCGTAGCAGATCGTGAGCCCGACCCCGATGCCGTCGACGGTGGCGTTCACCGGGGTGGTACCCGCGGTGTACAGGTCGCTCTCGTGCCCGCCGGTGCCGGGTACCTCCACGTCGAACAGGTGGATCTTCCGGTACGTCGCCACCAGCTCCCCGGTGGGCCCGACGAGGCACGACGTGTTGTAGAGGTGATCGCCGTCGCGCTCGACGAAGCTGCCGGCCAGCAGCCACACGTCGTGGGTGGTGGCGAGCTGCCGCGCCCAGGCCACGGTGGGGCCGTCGAGGGGCTCGGCGCCCGCGGCCAGCTCGGTGCCTCGACCGAGGAAGCCGAACAGCTCGGGCAGCGCAACCAACCGGGCGCCCTCGCCCGCCGCCCGGGCGATCAGGACCGCCGCCGTCTCGTGGTTGCGGTCGCGGTCAGGCGTCGAGTGGAGCTGAACGGCCGCGACCCGCATCGGGCTCAATCATCGGCCCAGATCCCTCGCCGCTGCCAGATCCACCGGGAGACCGGGTTGATGAGGCCCGTCTCCCGGCAGAGCCGGCGCACCTTGCGGAGCGCTTCCTGGGTCTGGCGCCGATGCTCGGGATTGTCGGTGTACGCCTCGCGGACCACCGCCTCGGGCACACCGAACTCGCGGATGAGGTCGTGTGGCGCCTGCATCATCAGCTTCGCCATCTCCCCGAGGATGGTCGGCGCGGCGATCGAGAGCCGGAACCGCCGCAGCGGTGAGAGTTGCGGCACCCGCATCTTGAGGTAGTGGCGGGCGAACGAGAGGTGCCGGGCCTCCTCGGTGACGTGGTGGCGCATGATGGTCTCGAACAGCGGGTGCAGCTCCGAGCGCTGGCGGAGGGTCTCCCGCTGGAGGTGGTCGATCGGGTCCTCGCCGCCGATCACGAACAGGAAGAACAGCTCGGGGAAGGTCCGGCCCAGCCGCACGATCCGCCGCGACAGGAGGCGCTCGCGGCGGCCGATGCCGGGGACGTCGAAGCCGGCGCGGTTGACGAACTCCTGGAACATGAGCCCGTGGTGCGCCTCCTCGATGACCTCGTGGTAGGCGTACCGGAAGGTGGGGTCGCCGTTGCGGAGACCGAACGCGAACTCCAGCAGGCCGCGCTTGAGGATGTTCTCGAACTCGAGGCCGATCTTCATGGCGGACGCGTACCGGTACAACCCGATCCGGCTGCGCACGCCCGGTGGTTGCGACTGGTACCACCCGGTCGCGCCGAGGGGGTCGGCCGCCCGGCTCAACTCCCACCGGGGGTCGTCGGGGTCGATCGCGTAGGCGGGGTCGTCCCAGGGGATGTCCGCGTACGCGTCGTAGTGCTTCACGACCGACTGGTGGCTGAGGCGCGCCACCAGTTGCTCGAAGCGGTCGCGGGTGGCGACCTCGGACGGGGACAGGGAGAGCTCTTCGTCGAGGGTCGGGGTCGTGGTCATGGCTGCACCTCGCCGGTGGAAGGAGTGTGGATGGGGAACTCGGAGGCCAGGTACTTGAGAGCCGCGAGCACCTTCTCGGCGTTGGGGCCGGCACAGGTCCCGCCCGTCACCCGCTGGGTGGCCAGCCCTTCGAGGACGGCGAACAGGAACGCGGGGGCCACGTCGTGGTAGATGGGCGTGGCCACGTGCCCGGGAGGGGGCGCGAACAGATCGTGGAAGACGTCCCGGACCCGCTCGTCGAGCAGGTCGGCCACCCGGGCGACGTGGGGGCGCAGCTCGGGGTCGGTTCGGGCCGCGGTGGTCAGCTCGTACCAGGCGTCGAAGGTCGGGCCCTGGAACATCGACCAGAGCAGGTCGATGGCCGCCTCGACGCGATCCGGTCCGTCGGGCACGGTGGCGATCAGGGTCCGGAACTCCTCCACCCGGCGTTCGAGCACGTGGTCCACCGCGGCGGCGACCAGTTCGGCCTTGGTGGGGAAGTGATGGAGCTGCGCGCCCCGCGACACACCGGCGCGCCGGGCGACCTCGGTGGTCGAGGTCCGGGCGTAGCCCAGCTCCGCGAGGCACTCCGCGGTGGCGTCGAGCAGCTTCGCTCGGGTGGTGGCCGATCGCTCAGCCTGGGTGGGCATGCTCGTCTTGTAGGCCGACCACTAACAAACAGTCAAGACTGCATGTAAGTGGCACCTGTCACCCGGTCACGGGATCGGGCGGGTCACGGTGAGTACCGCCGTCGCCGTGGCCAGCTCCTCACCCCCCTGGCCGTAGACGATCAGCCGATACTCGTAGGTGGTGGCGGTGTCGCCACTGACGTCGCAGCGATCGCTTCCCGGCCGCTCGGTGAACGGGCAGACGGGCAGCGATCCGGCGAGCGCGTCGGCGGCCGCCAGGCCCGGGGTGCGATCCGTCGCCGGACCGGCCAGCGCCACCCGGCTCGCTGCCGCGCCCGACACCTCCCACACCAGGGTCGGGGTGGAACCGGGCTCGGCGCCGGCCAGCGGCCAGCTCGTCCGGTCCACCTGCGACGGCACCAGCTCGAAGCGCACCACCAGCGCCGGGGGAGCGGTCCCCGGCGGCTCCTCGACCTGCGTCGGCTGCTCAATCCCCGGGTCCGCCGTGGTCGGATCGGCTGCCCCACTCACGGTCGGATCGACCGGCGCGACCGGTTCGGGCGCCAGCGATGAGGCGGGCTCGACCGTGGTGGGGGCAGCCGCCATCTCCGTCGTTCGGACGACGCCGTCGTGCGGACGCTCGGCCAGCAGCACGACCGCGGCGATGACCACCACCACCGCAGCCGCGGCCATGAGCGCCAGCCGACCGGTCCGCCGGGGCCTCCCCGGCAAGGCGCCCGATCCCGACCCCGAGCCGAACGCGGAGCCTCCCATGGGCACCCCCGCCGCCTCCAGTGCTGCCGCGGCCTTGGCTTTGAGCGCCACCGGTGCGGCGACGAGGGGCACGGAGGCGAACATGGCCGCCGGCTGCAGCCGCAGCTCCCGCCGCTCGGAGCACCCTGGGCAGGTGTCGGCGTGCCGGTCGGCGAGCCGCACGGCCTCCGCGTCGAACCGCTCGACGCCTGCTGATCGCAGTACCTCCCGGAGCTGGTCGCAGGCCGGCTCGGAGCCGTTCCAGAGCACCCGAGCCCGCACCGCGGTGGCGAAGCGGGCTCGGATGCGATGGCAGAGCTGGTTGGCCGCGTTGCGGTTCAGCCCGACCACCTCCCCGATCTCGGCCGGCGACAGGCCGTAGCGCAGTTGCAGGTCGAGCACCTCCGCATCACGCGCCCCGAGCGCTGCTGCGGCCTCGCGCACCAACGCCACCAGCTCGGCGTCCCCCGCCAGCCGGGCCGGGTCGTCGAGGCGGGCGAGGCGCTCCTCCGCGCCGAGGGTCGAACGCTCGATCACCGCCATCCCCTCGCCATCCACGGGGGTGCTGCGCGACTCGCGAGCCTGACGGTTGAGCGAGGCGTTGCGCGCGATGCGCAGCAACCAACCCCCGAAGGCGTCCGGGTCCACCAGCGTGCCGAGGTTCTTCCAGGCCGAGAGGAAGGTGTCCTGCGCCACGTCAGCCGCGGTCTCGCGATCGTGCACGATGCCCATGGCCAGGGCGAAGACCCGGTCGAACCAGGCGTCGTACAGGCGCCCGAACGCCTGCTGATCGCCGTCGAGGGTCGCCCGGACCCACTCGGCGTCCCGCGCTCGCTGCGCATCTCGGTCCATAGGGTCGCATCCATTGTGTCAACCCGACCTGACCGGCGAGGCGGTCCGCGCTTACGGGCTCGGCGGACCACTCCGCGCCAGCCTGGACCGCCGCACTATGCTCTCGGGGACTCAGCACGGTGTGGAGGAGTTGGGAGCGATGAAGATCAAGGTCGGGCTCGCGGCACTCGTCGTCATGGCGTCCGCGCTGGTCGCTGTGCCCCCAGCCGACGCAGGCTTGCTCGCGACGGTGAACGGTCAGGCCACGTGCTCGACCCCGGGCCAGTACACGATCAACTGGACCATCGATCTGCTGGTCAGTGCCAACGGCCAGGTCACCTCTGCCGTGCTGTCCGGGGCGGCGGAGGGGAACGTGTCCTTCTCCCCCAACCCGTTCCAGTTCTTCGACGAGCAGCTCACCGGCACCTCGGTCATCGCCGGTGACACCGCCGGCACCGTCGTGCTGACGGTCACGATCGAGTTCCAGGAGAAGGGCACCTTCACCACCACGTTCGGCACGGAGCTCGAGCTCGACGGGTCCTGTGAGGCGCCCCCCAGCACCACCACCACGACGATGGCGCCGTCCACCACGTCGACGACCCAGGCCGCCGCGGTCGCCCAGCCCCGCTTCACCGGCTGAGCCGTGGCGCCGCTCACGCCTCGAGGGCGTAGTCCTCGAGCAGGCGGCGCCCGATCACCATCTTCTGGATCTCGTTCGTGCCCTCACCGACGATCATGAGCGGCGCGTCCCGGTAGAGCCGCTCGATCGGGTACTCCGCGGCGTAGCCGTTGCCGCCGTGGATGCGTAGGGCCTCCTGGCAGATCTCCCAGCACACCTCGGAGCAGAAGTACTTCGCCATCCCAGCTTCCAGGTCGACCCGCTCACCGGCCTGCTTGCGGCGAGCGGCGTCGTAGCACATCAGCCGTGCCGCCCGGAGCTTGGTGCCCATCTCGGCCAGCTTGAACTGGATCGCCTGGTGCTGGGCGATCGGCCGCCCGAAGGTGTGCCGTTGCTGGGCGTAACGGATGGACTCCTCGAAGGCTCGCCGGGCCACGCCCACCGCCCGGGCCGAGATGTTGATGCGGCCCAGCTCCACCGCGGTCATCATCTGACGGAACCCCACCCCCTCCTCGCCACCGAGCAGGTTGCCGGCCGGCACCCGGTGGTCGGCGAAGGTCAGCTCGACGGTCTCCACCCCCCGGTAGCCGAGCTTGTGGATGTTGGGGCTGACGGTGATGCCTTCGAAGCGCTCCCCCGGCTCCTTCTCCACCAGCAGCACGCTCATGCCCCGGTGCGGCGGATCGGTGTCGGCGGTCTTGACCAGGGCCACCACCAGCCGGGCCTCGCGTCCGTTGGTGAGCCACATCTTCGTGCCGTTCACGACGTACTCGTCACCGTCGCGCACCGCCCGGGTTCGGATGGCTGCGACGTCCGAACCGGCGTCGGGCTCCGACAGCGAGTACGCGGCCCGGATCTCTCCGGTGGCCATCTTGGGCAGGAACCGCTCCTTCTGCTCCTCGGTGCCGTAGCTGGTGAGGAGGAAGCAGCCCATGAAGTGGGTGTTCAGGAACCCGCTGACGCTCATCCACCCGTAGGCCAGCTCCTCGACGATCTGGGCGTAGGTGAGCACGTCCAGACCGAGCCCGCCGTAGCGCTCGGGCACGGTGATGCCGAACAACCCGAGCTCCTTCATCTGCTCCACCAGGGCTTCGGGGTAGCGGTCGTCGCGGTCGTAGGCCGCGGCGGTGGGGATGATCTCGTTGGCGGTGAACCGGCGCACCACGTCGAGGAGCTCGGCTCGGACCTCGGCGTGGGGATCGTCTACGGGTGCGGTCATGGCCGCAGCCTACGGGGAGCTGACATGCCCGTCAGGTGGAAGGTGCGGCACCAAACCAGCGCGCGCCAGAATCAGAACCCGTTCCATTCCTGCCCGCCCTTCCTGCCGTCCCCGAGGAGCCACCGTGCCGCACCCCCCTGCCGACCCGTTCGCCGATCCCGACCTGCCCCACCGGTTCCGCGGCAAGGCCGCGCTGGTCACCGGTGCCGCCTCGGGGATCGGGCGCGCCACCGCGCTGCGGTTGGCTGCCGAGGGCGCCTCGGTGTTCTGCGCCGACATCGACGGCGAGGGCGCCGAGGCGACGGCCCGGCAGATCACCGGACATGGGGGCACCGCCCACCCCAGCACGGTCGACGTCACCGATCCCGAGCGCTGCCGGTCCCTGGTGGCCGACGCGGTGACCACCCTCGGCGGGCTCGACGTGTTGTGCAACATCGCCGGCATCGGCGGGTCCGCGCACACCACCGAGGAGACACCCGAGCGGTTCAACGCCTTCTTCGCGGTGAACGCGGCCGGGCCCTTCTACCTGAGCCAGGCGGCGCTGCCGCATCTCCTCGAGCGCACCGGCAACATCGTGAACCTGGCCTCGACCGCGGGGGTGATCGGGCAGGCGTACTGCACCGCCTACTGCGCGTCGAAGCACGCGCTGGTGGGCATCACCAAGGCGATGGCGATCGAGTACGGCCGCACCGGCCTGCGGGTCAACGCGGTCTGCCCGGGTGGGGTGAACACCAACATCCTGGGCGCCTTCACCCCGCCGGAGGGAGCGAGCATGTCGCTGATCTCCCGATCGTTCCTCACCCGCGACATGCAAGAGCCCGAGTCCGTCGCCGCCCTCATCGCCTACGTCGGCAGCGACGAGGCCTACTACGTGAACGGGGCCATCCTGACCATCGACGGCGGAACCACCACCGGCTGAACTGGTTCTCGGCAGGTCAGCGCGGGCCGGTCGTCTCGTAGGTGCTCAGCGCGCCGGGGAACAACGACTCGACATACGCCGGCGCCAGCGACACCGGTGCGGGATCGAAGCCGAACACCCAGCGCAGTTGTGCGGTCATGAGGTGATCGATCACGTCGTAGGCGATCTGCGGATCGGGGCTGGACTCGGTGCAGCCGTCCTCGCCGAGCTGGAGGATCTGGATCGGGACCGGAATCGAGCCCGCGAACCGGGTCAACCCACCCTGTGCTCGGATCGGCGCGCAGAGGTCGGTGAAGGCGTTGTGGCCGGCACCGGCGAGCACCGCCAGTGTCTTGGGCGGCGCCAGCCAGGCGAACACCTGCTGCACGCTGGCGAGGGGGATGGCGCCGTCGTCCTGCGCGGCGATGATCATCGAAGGCACCGGCGGCGGCGAGACCGCTGCCAGGCGCTGGGCCAGTGCCGAGCCGTCGGCGAGCTCCGCGCCTGCGTTGCCACCCGGGTCGTCCGTGCGGGGCAGGGGCGGAACGGGCGCCTGACCGATCCAGGTGGCGACCATGCCTTCCCTGGCCAGCAGCCCGGCTGCCCGGCCACCGGCCGAATGGCCGATCGCCGCCACCCGAGCTACGTCGACGGCCCCCAGCAACGGGCTGCCGGTGCGGGTGTTCTCCACCTCCAGCAGGGCCCGGGTGTTGCGCAGGTCGCGCACGTCGGGATCCCCCTGGGTGTCGACCTGGCCGAGGGCCGTCGCGAGCAGGTCCCGTTCCTTGTGCTCGGGCGCGGCGACCACGAACCCCCACGAGGCGAGGTGCTCCGCCTGCTGCGAGGCGATCAGGTTGAACCCGCCGAAGCCATGGCTGTAGAGCACCAGCGGGAACGGGCCGTCGGGGTTGGCCGGCGGGTCACGGTGCGCGTCGAGCGGGATCACCGGAGAGAACTCCGGAGGGACGAAGCCCCGAAGCTGCTCCGGCAGCACGTCCGCACTGGTGTAGGCGGTCACCGGGGTCGTCCCCTCGAGCCGGTCACCGTCGGCGGGGTAGAACACCACGACGTCACGATCGGGCAGCGACAACCGTGCGAACCCGAGCGGGTACGGTCCACGACCCGAGTAGTCGACCGGAACCGGCTCAACCTCTCGAGCGGTGGTGGTGGCGGAGCGGTCGACACGATCCGCACTGCAGGCCACCACGGCGGCCATCGCCAGCACCAGGACTACGCTCGTCACCGCCGTGGGCGGGCCGGCCCGGCGCCGCGCCGGTTCGCTCACCGCTCGCCACCTCGCTGCTCGGACTCACGCGCCGCCGCGTCGAAGATGCTCCTGGCCATGAGTGATCGTTCCTCGGAACGCCGGCGGCGGTAGACCTCTGCCCGGACGTCGTGCACGCCCGGGTCATCGGGGGCGGCGCGCACCGCCAGCTCGACCAGGTGGGAGGCGAGCCGCGCGTCGCCGGCCTCCGCGAGTGCCAGCGCCCGGCCTGTCACCTGCGAGGCACCCCCCGCCAGGTGCACCAGCTCGCAGGCCACGTCCCGATCGGGTGCCGGCTTGAGTCGTGACGGGTCGCCGTCCCACCAGCCGCCGTAGAGCCGCCAGACGTTGCGGACCACGAACTGCGGGTCGTCGTAGACGGGCCGCAGGTAGGGGCGGGCGAGCAGCTCGTCCGGCAGCGTGACCGTGTGGATGATGGTGTCCAGGGTCGCGCCCGCGTTCATCAGGTCCAGGGTCTGGGCGACCAGGGACTCGAGGGCGGAGGCGGTGTCGTCGAGCACCCGGCTGACGCGCTCCCGACCGCCCACCGGCAGGCCGTGCGCGGGGAGCAGCAGCTCGGGCTCCAGCGCCTGGATCCGCCGGAGGGCCCGGGCCCACTCCAGTGGGTAGCGCTGCACCTTCTGTGGGTTGCCCGCGTTCGGGAAGGCCCAGATGATGAAGTCGCCCACGCACACCGCGCGGTGACTCGGGATCCACGCCCAGGTGTGATCGTCGGTCTCCCCCCGGTCGTGGCGGAGTTCGAACTGCAGGTCACCGACCCGCAGGTCGAGCTGGTCGGAGTAGGTGACCGAGGGCTCCACCCAGCGTTGTGGGAAGCGGGGCTGGGCCGCCTGCCTGTCGAAGACCCCCGCCCGGCGGAACTGGCGATCGTTGATGAGGGCGTTGTACCCGTTGGTCAGGTCGTAGCGCCGGAACCGGGTCGGGACCGCCTCGTGGGCCACGACCTCCGGTCGCCGCTCGCCGCGAGCCGCGGCTTCCTCCAGGAGGGTGCGCGCCCCGCCCACGTGGTCCACGTGCCCGTGGGTGTAGACGATGGTGCGCACCGGGTCGTTCGACCACCGTCTCAGGGCCTCCACCACGGCCCCGGCGAACTGGGGCATCGAAGTGTCGAAGAGCACGAGGCCCTCGCCGGTGCCGAAGGCCACGACGTTGGAGAAGGACTCCACCATCGCCAACCCCGGCGTGAGCTCGGACAGCTCGAAGGTCACCCGGGCGGCCGGCCCTGCGGCGTCGTGGTCGCCCTCGTCGATGACCCGAGCGGAGAGCGCGAGCAGGTCGGTCATGGCGACCGAGCCTACGAGCTGCCCGACCTGGCTGGCCTGTGGGCCGTACGGCCCATGCTCGCTAGACTACGGAACGTGAGCCTGCGGGAACGCCTCGCGGCCGCCGAGGACGAGCGGCGACGGGCGGCAGGGCTCCCGCCTCTCCGCCGGGAGCCTGCTCGGCCTGGCCGGCCCGACCAGCCGCCGAGCAGCTCGCCCGCCACATCCCCACTGCTCGACCTCACCGGCAGCTCCGCGGTGCTGGACCTTCGGGAGCCGGGGCCTGACCAGGTCGAGCCCGGACCGGTCACCGTCCTGCGCGCCGCCAGCGATACCGCGGTCACCTGCCCGGTGTGCGGGGGCGGGTCCCGGCTCGACGTCACCGACGTGGTCGGGGGCGTCGATCACTACACCTGCCTGGTGTGCGCGCACCTGTTCGAGGTGCAACGGCCCCGCTGAGACGACCCCACTGAGACGGCCCCGCCGCCAGCGCCCTCAGCGCTCGCCCCGAGCGCGCTTCTCCCGGTACATCTGCTGGTCCGCCAGCACGAGCAGCTCATCGGCGTCCGCGCCCGGGTCATGGGTGGTCGCCACCCCGATGCTCGCGTCGACCGTCACCCGCACCCCCTCGACCACCATCGGCGCGGTGATGACCTCCCGCAACCGCCGGACCAGCGATGCCCGCTCGTCGTCGGTGATCGATTCGCAGACCACGACGAACTCGTCCCCCGCGAACCGAGCCACCGTGTCGGCCGCCCGCACGACCTGGCGCAACCGACTCGCCACCTCGACGAGCACCGCATCGCCGGTGCGATGGCCGTAGGTGTCGTTGATCGACTTGAAGCCGTCGAGGTCGATGAACACCACGCTCACCGCCTCCGCCCCCCGCCGCAGGCGCCCGCACGCCTGGCGCACGCGGTCCTGGAGCAGCAACCGGTTCGGCAGTCCCGTGAGCGGGTCGTGGGTCGCCCGGTGCGCCAGCTCCGACTCCGCCCGGCGGCGGTCGGTGATGTCCTCGATGGTGGCGATCCATCCCGTGCGCTGCTCCCCGCCGAGCGGCACGAACTTGGCGTGGGCCCACTTCGGTCCGTCCCCGCTCTCGACCCGGAACGTCACCTGCTGATCGACCCCGAGGGTCACCACGTGTCCGGCCGCGGCCACGACCTCCAAGCGGTCCTCCCGGTTGATGGCCCGCTCCCACCCTCGGCCGCGAAGCCCGCTGGCGGGCAGGCCCAGGATCTGCTCGGCCGCCTTGTTACAGAACACCACCCAGCCGCGGGCGTCCGCGGAGAGGATGCCGAGCGGCAACGCCTCGGCCAGGGAGTGGAACCGGTCACTGCCGTCGGGCTCATCCGGGGTGCGGTCGCCGGCCGCGGCCGCCAGCTCGTCGTCGTGGACCTCGCGCACCCGCAGTACCGCACCGCGCAGCACCGGATCGCTCTCCGTGTCCACCAGCGTCCCCTCGAAGACTCCCCAGGTGCCGTCGGCCCGCTGAACCCGGGAGCGCCAGCTGCGCCCATAGGCACCTGCTTCCCGAGCCTGCTGGATCGCCTCGAAAAGCACTGGGAGGTCATCGGGGTGCACGAACTCACCGATGTGGCGCCCGCCTTGGTCGTCCGGGTAGCCCAGGGTGACCACCTCCGAGGACGCGACCAGCCGACCGTCGGGGGTGAGCAACAGGAGGAACTCGGTCGCGTAGCGGCGGAGGGCGCGCCGAATCTCCTCCGCTGTCGGGGCCGGTCGGCCAGTCTCAGGATGATCCGGTTCCAAGATCGCCTCCGACCACACTGAGGGGTGCGGATCGGTCGGTGCCGGAGCCGGGCGCGACCGGTCACCTTCCCGTGGGTCAAGCATCGTCGCCGACCGGGCAGCGATTCATAGGTCTCAGGACTCGCGCACGGGGGCCGAACGGCCCCCTCGACCCAGCTTTGACGCTCACGACGGCCCCCGCGGGTTCCCGAGGCCCCATCGGCGGGCAGCGGCTGGTTTCAACCGCCGCCGAACATCCGCAGCCACTCCTGTTCGTTGCGCGGCCGGAAGACGAAGTTGAGCCGCCGGGTGTCGCCCATCGACGCGCTCGGCTCGGGGGAGTACAGGTGACCGGGGAAGAGCAGGGCGTCGTCGGGCACCTTGGCCAGCCGCTGGGTCAGACTCTCGTACAGGGCCCGGGGGTCGCCTCCGGGCAGGTCGGTACGCCCGCATCCCTCCAGGAAGAGCGTGTCGCCCGAGACCAGCCGGTTGTCGACGAAGAAGCACTGGCTGCCGGGCGTGTGCCCGGGAGTGTGGATGAGCTGGATCGGGATGTCACCCACCATCACCGTGTCGCCGCTGGTGTGCTCGACCAGGTCGGACGCGGACGCCTCGGTCACCCGCTGGACCCACGGCGCCTCGTCGGCCTGCACGTGGATCGGCACCGGCTCGAGCATCAGCAGCTCCCGCACGCCGGAGATCCGGTAGCCCATCATGTCCCCGCCCACGTGATCGGGGTGGTAGTGGGTCGCCAGCGCGCCGGTGAGGCGCATGCCGTCGGCCGCCACCACGTCGAGGATGCCCCGGATGTCGTAGGCGGGGTCGACCACCACCGCCTCGCCGGTCTCCCGGTCGCCGATGAGGTACACGAAGTTGACCATCTGGCGCGCCAGGGGGTCGGTCCGGGCGATGTCGCGGCCAGCCAGGAGTTGGCGGAAGTACAAGCGGTCCGAGGCCATGGCGTGCATCGTAGGGTGAGTCCATGGCACAGCGTTCGTACGCCATCGTGGGTCTCGGCGCGGTCGGCGGCTTCTACGGCGCCCGGCTGCTGGCCGCGGGTCACGAGGTGCACTTCGTCGCCCGCAGCAATATCGACCACGTCCGCGAGCACGGCCTGCTGGTGGAGTCCCCGACGGGTGACCTGCACTTCGGGGAGGTCTCGGTGCACGGCTCCCCGGACACGGTGCCCGCGGTCGACGTGGTGGTGGTGGCGGTGAAGACCACCGACACCCGGGGCGCTCTCGACCTGGTCCGGGGGATGGTGGCCGCGAGCGACGATCCGATCGTGGTCGTGCTGCAGAACGGGCTCGGGGTCGAGGAGGTACTGGCCCGCGCCCTGCCCGGCACGACCGTGGTCGGCGGGATGTGCTTCCTGTGCTCGAACAAGGTGGGGCCGGGCCACATCCGCCACCTCGACTACGGGCGGGTGACCCTCGGCGAGCACCGCGACGGCGATGCACCGGCCGGGATCACCGACGCGGTGCGGGCCGTGGTCGACGACCTCGCCGGCGCCGGCGTGCCAGCGGTGCCCATCGAAGACCTGGTCGAGGGGCGGTGGCGGAAGCTGGTGTGGAACGTGCCCTTCAACGGGCTGTCGGTGGTGCTCGACGCCGGCACCGACGAGCTGGTGGCCCACCCGCCGACCCGGCGGCTGGTGACCGAGCTGATGCACGAGGTGCTCGCCGGCGCGGCGGCGTGCGGGAAGGCGATCGACCGGTCGTTCGCGGAGCAGATGCTGGCCGACACCGAGCGCATGCGACCGTACGCGCCGAGCATGAAGCTCGACTTCGAGGCCGGCCGGCCGATGGAGCTCGACGCGATCTATGCCGCGCCGCTGGCTGCGGCCCGGGCCGCGGGGCGTGACCTGCCGCGGGTGTCGATGCTGCACGACCAGCTCCGCTTCCTCGACCGATCAGCAACCACGCCCCGCGCCTCCGTTTCCTGACGACCTCATCGCAGCCCCCTTCCGCAAGGGTTCATCGAAGCCCCCACCTTCCGGAACTGTTCATGGGAGCGCGGCCGCTGGCCGCGCTCCCATGAACAGTTCGGAGGAGCTCGTCGCGCTACGCGGAGGTGGCGCTGCCCTGAGCGCGAAAGTGCGTGCGCCAGGTGGACTTGAACGCCGCATCGAATCGCTCGTAGGTGGCCCGGAGCCGCTCGCCGGGCCAGCGAGCTGGCAGGAGTTCCTCCGGCAGGAGCGGATCGGCGAGGAGGTGCCGCAACACCGCGGCGGAGACCACGAACGCGTCCCTCAGCTGGCTGGCATCGCCTCGCTCGAGGCGGGGGAGGTGCCGACGCAGCTCACGCTCCAGCTGGGCGGCGGTTGCGGCCCACCCGGCGAGGTCCCACAGGCGGGCGGCAAGAGCCCCGGGATCGCCGCCGGGGCGGGCCGAGAAGCGGATGCACTGCTCGGCGACGATGGCCGCCGCCTCGGGCGCGCGGCGGGGGTGGAGGTTGTCCGGGCGCAGCCACACACCCTCGCGGAGCTCCGCCAGGTGCAGCCGCCGCATGGCCTCGCGTAACTGGCCGCGGGTGGCGGCGTCGCGCCGCTCCCCCCCGGGGACGACCGCCAGCTCCCAGCTACCGGTCCATCGGCGCCGGTCTCCCCGGCGGCTGGCGTCCTGGCGAGCCTGCCGTTCGAGGAGCGCACCGGCCAGGCGGTACGCGCCATCGACTGCTTCGAGCTCACCGGCCGCGAGCATCCGGGAGATCGCGGTGCGAACCGTCCCCTCGCTGATGCCGAACAGCTCGCCGGAGCGCACGAGGAGACGGCTGGGCAACTGCGGGGGGTGGGTGCCGAGCAGCGTGCTGGCGATGACCGAGCGAGCGGTGAGAGGCCGGTTGGCGCCGAGCTGCTCCACGAGGCCGGGAGCGTACCGGTCCGTTGCGGGATTACGGATTTGGATTACCTGCCGAGATTCTGTAATATCACGGTCGTGAGCGCCGCCACGATCGACCGCCCGCAGCATCGAGCCGAGGACATGGTCCCGGTCCCCGAGCTGCTCCCGGACGTGCTGCCCACCGAGCGGCTCACGGCCAGCGGCATGCCGGTCCCCCGGTTGCGTGAGGAGCTCCGCCGCATCCCGAATGCCCGCAACGCCCTCAACGTGGCCTCCGTGTGGCTCCAGTCGGTCGGCCTGCTGGCGCTGGCGTGCTGGGTCACCGTGCGGCTTCCTCTGTGGGCGGCACTGGGGGTGTGGGCAGCCACGTTCCTGCTCATGGGTCGGGCGTTCGCGCTGTTCGCCATCCTCAGCCACGAAGCGGCGCACCGCCTGCTGTTCAAGCGCAAGCAGCTCAACGACCTGGTGGGCCAGTGGCTCCTCGCCTACCCCGCGTTCGTGCCGTTCCACGCCTACCGGCGGGGTCACTTCGCCCACCACAAGGACGAGATGGGCCCCAATGAGCCCGACCTCAACCTCTACCTCGGCTACCCCATCACCCGGGCGTCGATGCGCCGCAAGCTCACCCGCGACGCCATCGGGATCTCGGGTTGGAAGAATCTCAAAGGGTTGCTGCTCGCCTTCCGCAGCGAACAGGCCCGCCCGGTGGCCATTCGGATCGTCGCCGTGCAGGCGGTGCTGTTCGCCGGCCTGTGGCTCGCGTCCGGGCGGTGGTGGCTCTACCCGCTGTTCTGGCTGGCGCCGTGGATGACCGTGTGGCGGGTGATCAATCGCCTGCGCTCCATCGCCGAGCACGGGGGGATGACCCGCTCGAAGGACCGACGGATGACCACCCACGTGGTGCGCCAGTCGTGGATGGCCCGGTTCTGGATGGTGCCGTTCAACACCGGGTGGCACTTGGCCCACCACGTCGACATGGGCGTGCCGTTCCAGCGGCTCCCGGAGCTGCACCGGGTGCTGGTGGAGGACGGGTGGGTGACCGAGGAGCTCGAGTACCCGAGCTACCGGGCCCTCTGGCGAGCGCTGTCGTCCCGCCCGCCCACGGCGTGACCCACGCCGGTTCAGCTGGCGTCGTCAGGGGGGTCGTCGCCCGGCAGGTCGCCTCCCGGGCCGTCGTCGGGGGTGGTCCGACGCCTGGGCGGCTCGCTGCCGTGAGGACCGTGGGCGTCGTGGTCGTGGCGATGCCGCCAGCGTTCCTCCGCGATGGAGGTGACCTCGCGCAGTGAGCGACCCGTCCGCCGGGCGACCCGCGCCGCGTCGTCGTGTTCGACCTTGACCCGCCCCGCGCCCACCTTCACCCGAACCGGATAGCCGTCGACGTCGACCTGTGATTCGAGACGGGCGAGTGGCCAGCGCTCCATGGTCCGGCCCCGCACGCCGAGCGATCCCGTCTCGCGGGCCAGGACCTGGGCCACCTGCTCCCCCAGCGATGGGTCGGCCAGCGCGCTCACCTGGTGCGCAGGCCGGCCCTTCTTCATCAGGATCGGTGTCACCCAGGCGTCGTGCGCCCCGGCGTCGAGCAGGGCGGACACCGCGTGGGCGAGCTGCTCACCGGTGGCGTCGTCGACGTTGGTCTCGAGGAGCACGACCGGCTGGCCGGGATCGAGCACCGGCCGGCGGGCGCCGACCACCACCTGCACCAGGTTGGGTCGGTCGTCGAGCTCGATCGTCCCCGCCCCGAAGCCGGTGGCGGTGACGGTCATGGGCGGCAGGGGGCCCCACTCGCTGGCCAGCGCGGCGAGCAGCGCCGCACCGGTCGGGGTGGTGAGCTCGCTGGCCACGTTCAGGCCGTAGGTGGGCGCGCCCTCCAACAGTGCGGTCACTGCGGGGGCGGGGTTGGGGAGCAGTCCGTGCGCGGTGCGCACCATGCCGAGACCGTGCGCCACCGGGCTGGACGCGACCTCATCCACATCGAGCAGCTCGAGCGCCGCGCAGGTGCCGACCACGTCGACGATGGCGTCGATGGCGCCCACCTCGTGGAAGTGCACCTGCTCGGGTGGGCGCCGGTGGAGGCGGCCTTCGACCCGGGCCAGGGCGTGGAAGGCGGCGAGCGCCCGCCGGCGTACCCGTTCGGGGAGGCGAGCCTCTTCGATCAGCGCGCTCACGTGTGCCGCGGTGCGCACCACCGTGGTCTCCTCCGCGTGCACGTGGATCTTGGTGCCGGCGATGCCGCATCGGGTGACCGGTTCGGCCTCGAGGGCCCACCCGCCGACGGGGAGCCGCTCGCACATGGCCCGCACCTCGGCGATGTCGGCGCCCGCGTCGACAAGTGCGCCCATGGCCATGTCACCGGCGATGCCCGAGAAGCAGTGGAACCAGGCGACCTCAGACACGGGTGGTCACCGCGGAGGGAAGGAGGCGCACCACCGCGCAGGCCGCACCGAAGCCGTTGTCGATGCCCACCACCGTGATCCCGGAGGCGCACGAGGCCAGCATGCTCAACAGCGCGGTGACCCCGGCCAGGCTCGCCCCGTACCCGACGCTGGTGGGCACCGCCACCACCGGTGCGGCGGTGAGCCCGCCGACCACGCTCGCCAGCGCACCCTCCATGCCGGCCACCACCACGACCGCGTCCGCGGTCGCGAGCTCCTCGACCGCGTCGAGGATCCGGTGCAGGCCGGCCACGCCCACGTCGCTGATGCGCACCGGCCGGAAGCCGTGGGCGGCGAGGGTGCAGGCGCACTCGTCCGCGACCGGCTGGTCGGCGGTGCCGGCGGTGACGACCACCACCCGCTCGGCGCGCTCGGCTGCAGGCCGCCACACCACGGTGGCGCGGGTGCGCGCCCCGCCCGGGTTTGCAGCCAGCGCGGCGGCGGCCTGCTCGTCGTCGGCGCGGGAGAGGATCACCGGCGACGAGCCGGGCTGCGCCAGCAGCTCGGCCACGATCGCCGCGCACTGCTCGGGGGTCTTACCCGGGGCGTACACGGTCTCGGCCATGCCCAGTCGCAACGCTCGATGGTGGTCGACCCGAGCGAACCCCAGGTCGGCGAACGGCAGCCGACGCAACACGGCCACCGCGTCATCGGAGGTCATCGCCCCCGAGCGCACCGCGTCCAGCATCTCCCTCAGGGCCGCTTCGTCCACGTCACTATCCTGCTCGTTCGTGGACGACGCCGCCGCATCTCCCCCGCCGCTGGCCGCAGACATGGCGTCGTTGCGGGTCGGCTACCTCGGGCCGGCGGGGACCTTCACGGAGGAGGCGCTGCGGACCCAGCCCGACCTGCTGCAGGCGCAGCTGGTGTCGATCGGGTCCATTCCCGAGGTACTGGCGGCCACCTCCTCCGGTGAGGTCGACGCGGGGTTCGTGGCCATCGAGAACGCCATCGAGGGCTCGGTGAACGTCACCCTCGACACGCTGGCGTTCGAGGCCGAGCTGCTGATCCAGCGCGAGGTGGTGATCGCGGTGGACCTGTGCCTGCTCGCCCGGCCGGGGGTCAGGATCGACGACGTGAAGACGGTGGTCTCGTTCCCCCACGCCACCGCGCAGTGCCGCCTGTTCCTCAACCGGCACCTGCCTGGCGTGCAGACCCAGGCCTCCAACTCCACCGCCGACGCCGCCCGCTCGCTGGCGGAGGACGGCGACGAGCGCACCGCGGCGATCGGCACCGCCCGGGCCGCGGAGGTCTACGGGTTGGAGGTGCTGGCGTCGAACATCGCCGATCACCCGGAGAACGCCACCCGGTTCGTGGTGGTGGCTCGTGAGGGCATCCCACCGCGCACCGGTCATGACAAGACCTCGATCGTGGTGTTCCAGCGCGCGGACGTCCCAGGCAGCCTGCTGTCGATCCTGCAGGAGTTCGCGGCCCGGGCCATCAACCTGTCGAAGCTGGAGTCCCGACCCACCAAGCGCGGGCTCGGCGACTACTGCTTCCTGATCGATCTCGAGGGCCACATCGACGACGAGCTGGTGGCCGATGCGCTGCGGAACCTCAAGAGCAAGCAGCACGACGTGAAGTTCCTGGGGTCGTACCCCGCGGCGGGCGAGCACGGCCCCGAGGTCAGGCGCGAGGCGGAGGTGGCCTGGCGAGCGGCCGACGAGTGGGTCGCGGCCCTGCGGGCCCAGGTCCGACGGTGATGCCGGCGCAGGTAGGGTCGCGCTCGGAGGGATGGCAGAGCGGACGATTGCGACGGTCTTGAAAACCGTTGAGGGGCAACCCTCCGGGGGTTCGAATCCCCCTCCCTCCGCCAGCTGACGCGCGGGCTCGCCGCTCGCCGGTGATCCGCCCGTGTGTACCATGCGTACCCGCGACGAGGAGAGGTGCCGGAGTCTGGTCGATCGGGCCTCCCTGCTAAGGAGGTGAGGGTTCACGCCCTCCGTGGGTTCAAATCCCACCCTCTCCGCTCCCACCGGGTCCCGCCGATCGGACGGGGCCCGGTTGCGCGTCCGGCGGACGTCCGGTGGGTGTCTGTCGGCCCCGGGCGCAGCGGTCGTGGGTCCTCAGCGCGCCGTGCCGCCCCTCGCTGAGCTCGGCCACGGTCCGTAGGCCGCACGGCCTACGTGTCCATTCTGTGACCAACGTCACCCAGCGAAATATTGCAGAACGATTGCGATTCCGCCGATCCTGTTACGGACGACGAACCATACGGCCCGTGCTCGGGCACGCCGGCTGGGTGAACCGCAGACGAGTGCTGCAGGCGAGTGCACCGCACCGACCATCCGCCGGCTCCCTCACCGCCCGCACCGAGCGCCCGTTCGCCCCGCCCCCGGCTTCCCTCGTGGATCCCCTCGTGCCGACGGCAGGCCGGCCGGCGCGCCCGGGAGCACAGGCCCGGGAAGGAGAGACGCCGAGACCATGAAGATTGCCTGGATCCCCAAGATCGTGCTCGCCGTGGCTGTGCTGATCGGCGCCGCCGCGTGCACGCCCGAGGAGCTCAAGCAGTGGTACCGAGACAACGGCATCGACTACAGCCAGTGGACCGAAGCCGAGATCCAACAGCAGGCGATCGAGGTCACCAAGTACTGGGACCGCAAGTTCGCCCAGCTCGCCGAGCTGAGCAAGTACAACCACGTGCTGAGCGACCAGCAGCTCGCCAGGCTGCGGTGGTGCGAATCCGGTGGCAACTACGCCGCTATCGGTGGCCGGGGTGCGTTCCGCGGTGCGTACCAGTTCACGATCAGCACCTGGAACGCCACCGCGGCCCGGCACTTCCCCTGGTTGGTCGGGGTGGATCCCATCTGGGCGTCACCCGAGGAGCAGGACGCCATGGCCCGGGCGCTGTGGTCCACCAACGGCCCCCGGCCGTGGCCGGTGTGCGGCTACCGGGTCTGACCTGACCGTTGACCGCGGCGGCGGGCCCGGCTGTGGGCCCGCCAGCCGTGGGTGACACACGGTCGCATCCCAAGCGGACTGAGGCGAGGGGCGGGCG